>NZ_JBSSLX010000236.1:0-8363 GCF_053890995.1 Micromonospora sp. I033
CCGGGCAGGGGCCGCGGGGGGGGGCGGGGCGTGGGCCCGGCCCGGGGTGGCGGTGGGGGCGGGGGCCGGCCCGGGGGGCGCGGGCCCCACCGCCGAGGGGGCGGCCCCGCGCCGCGCGGCGGTCGGGTCGGCGGCGGCGCGGGCGCCGTCCCGGCGGCCGCGGGCGGTGCCGGCCTGGAGCGCGGACATGGCCCGGCGGACCTCCTCGGGCGGGCGGTGCGCCGGGTTGTCGGCGACGACCGGCCGGGGACGGGCCACCGGCCCGCGCCGGCGGACCCGCCGGGGCAGGCCGTCGCCGTCCGTCGGCGCCTCCACGCCGGAGGCGCGGCCGGCGGGCAGCGGCACGACGGCCGACTCGGACCGGTCCCGGCCGGGCCGGGCGGCCCGCGTCCGGGGGACGGTGGCCAGCCGGGTCACCTTGGCCATCCGCCGGTCGTCCCGCCCGGGCGACCCGCCGGCCGGGCCGGTCGTGCCGATCGCCGGCTCGTCGGTGACCAGGTCGGACGGGACGAGCACGACGGCGGTGATCCCGGCGGGGACGGCCGGCCGCAGCTCGACCCGGACCCCGTGCCGGGCGGCCAGCCGGGCGACCACGAAATGGCCCAGCCGGGCGCTGTTGGTCGGGTCGAACTCCGGGGCGCGGGACAGCTTGCGGTTGGCGTCGGCCAGGGCCGGCGGCGACATGCCGAGCCCCCGGTCGGTGATCTCGATGGTGTAGCCGCCCGGCACGGTCCGGCCGGTGACGTCCACCCGGGTGCCCGGCGGGGAGAAGACGGTGGCGTTCTCGATCAGCTCGGCGAGCAGGTGGATGACGTCGCCGACGGCCCGGCCGAGCACTCCGGCCGGCTGGACCTCGCCCACGTCGACCCGGTCGTACGACTCGACCTCGGAGATGGCGCCGCGCACCACGTCGACCGCGGCGACCGGGTTCCGCCAGCCCCGGCCGGGGGCCGCGCCGGCCAGGATGACCAGGTCCTCGGCGTGCCGCCGGAGCCGGGTGGCGAGGTGGTCGACCTGGAACAGCCCGGCCAGCTCGTCCGGGTCCTCGGTCCGCCGCTCGAGCCGGTCCAGCAGCGCCAGCTGCCGGTGCACCAGGCCCTGGCTGCGCCGGGCGATGTTGAGGAAGACCTCGTTGAGCCCGCGGCGCAGGGTGACCTCGTCGACCGCGGCCTGCACGGCGGTGCGGCGTACCTCGTTGAAGGCCCGCCCCACCTGGCCGATCTCGTCGCCGCCGTGGTCCAGCTCGGGCGCCTCGCGGGTGACGTCGACCTCCTCGCCGCGGCGCAGCCGGGCCACCACGTCGGGCAGCCGGTGCTCGGCCATCTCCAGCGCCGCGGTGCGGACGCCGGTGAGCCGGCGGTCCAGCGACCGGCCGACCCGCAGCGCCACCAGCACGCAGACCACGATGGCGAGCAGGCCGAGCAACCCGGCGGCGGCCAGCCGGACCAGGATGCGGACCGCCATCGGCACCGACCGCTCGGTGAGGGTGTCCGCGCCGCGCAGCTCGAAGTCCCGCAGACCCCCGGCGACCGCGGTGTAGCTGGCCTCCCAGGCCCGGACGTCGAGCCCGGCCGGCAGGTCGCGGGCGCGGACCAGGGTGTCCTGGAGGGCGCGCAACCGGACGAACCCCTCCCCCTCGGTGAGCCGCTGGTAACCCGCCCGTTCGGCGGGCGGCAGGTCGGCCACCGCGGTCTCGGCCAGGAAGCGCTGGTTCTCGATGGTGCGGACGAGCTGCTCGTGCTCGCCCTCGGCGTACCGGCCGGCGGTGACCGCGCCGGCCAGCAGCGCGTCGGCCTGGCCGAGCAGCTCCCGGGACCGGCCCAGCGCGGTGAGCGCCAGCGCCTCCCGGTTGAGCTGGGCGTCGGGCAGCGCGGCCATGCCGGCGAACGCCTGGAAGGCCGAGCCGATCATCCCGCTGTAGAGGCCGACGGCGCCGGCCCGGTCCACCTTCCGGCCGTCGATGAAGCCCCGCCCGGCGGGCAGCGCGTCGAGCGCGGCGACCAGCTGGTCGAGCCGGGCGTCCAGCAGGTCGTCGGCGGCGTCGCGCAGCTTCTCCCCGTCGACGCGGCGGCGCAGCTCGGCGATCGCCCGGTCGGTGCGGGTGCGCTGCTCGGCCAGGGCCGGGAGCGTGGTGTCGCCGGCGAGCTGCACGACGGAGAGCCGGCGTTCCCGTTGCAACTCGGCGACCACGCTCTCGCCGGGCCGGCCCAGGTCGTAGAGGAGGGTACGCGCGGCGAGCAGGTCGAGGGCCGGCCCGAAGGTCAGCGTGGTGGCGAAGATCCAGAGTGCCAGCAGCCCGGTCACCGGACCGATGACCAGCGCGGTCAGCTTGGCGCGGATCGGCCAGTCTCGGGTGTTCATCAGACCTCGCCCGGGGGAAGGTGTCGCAGGGGTGGCGCCGGCACCGGAAGGGCCGCGACGCCGGGCCCCGGCCCGGGCGCCTTGGGCAGGATACGTAATCCCAGCCCGATGCACTACCGGCCGTCTCGCCCCTCACTACGGTCCGGAATGTTCGCTGTGGACACCGTTGGACTGGAACGCCCGCCGGAAGGGACCGGCGGGACGTTCGTCCAAAGAGGGCGTACGGGTGCGGCGTCCACCGACGGCGGTTCGGGCCGACCGGGTATCGCCGGGTGCCACGCAGGAAACGCACGGCCGGCCGGAAGTCCAGTTCGGGGACGTGATCGCGTCGCGAATCCCGCCCGGGCGCCTTTTCTTGATCGGATCCACTTCCTGCGGCGCCGAGGGAGGTGTGCCCCGTTCCGACGCGGGAAGGTTCCGGCGGGCGCGATCGCGCAGGAAAGTGCCGCCGATCGGGATTGGCGATCACGCGCGGGAGGGAATACCAGCGGGCGAAGGAGGAGCCATGTCGCCCACGCAGGTAGTCGTCATAGTCATCGTCGTTCTGGTGCTCGCGGCGCTGGCCGCGGTCGCCGTGGTCGCCGCCCGCCGCCGGGCCCTGAAGCAGCGCTTCGGCCCCGAGTACGACCGGGCCGTCGCCGAGCAGGACAGCCGCGGCGCCGCGGAGCGGGAGCTGCGGGAGCGGGAGCGCCGCCACGCCGAGCTGGAGCTGACCCCGCTCAGCCCGGAGTCCCGGGCCCGGTACGCCGCGGCCTGGGAGGAACTTCAGGTCCGCTTCGTCGACTCCCCGGCGGGAACCGTCGGCGAGGCCGACGAACTGGTCACCCGGCTGATCGCCGAGCGTGGGTACCCCACCGGTGACTTCTCCGAACAGATCGCCCATCTCTCCGTCGAGCACGCCCGCACGTTGACCCACTACCGGGACGCCCACGACATCCGGCTGCGCAACGAGCGCGGTGAGGCCGGCACCGAGGACCTCCGGCAGGCGCTGGTGCACTACCGGGCCCTCTTCGCCGACCTGCTCGGCGAGGACCCGGTCGGGCACCAGCCGCCGGAGCAGCGCCACCCCGACCACGAGCACGACGCCACGAGCCGCTGAGGAGGCCGCCGACATGCGCCAGGAAGAGCAGCAGGTCACGCAGGACCACCCCGAGGCCGTCCGGTCCGCGCCGGTGCCGGTTCCGCCTCCCGGCGACCGGGCCGAGGGCGACGGGCCCGGGACCGACCGGGCCGCCCGCGCCGAGGTGCCGGAGGACGCGCTGGACGACCGGGGCACCTTCGACGACCCGGCGGTCGCCGGTGAGCCCGCCGACCGGCGGGAGGCGGAACTCGACGAGACCCGGGCGTACGACGCCCGCGAACTCCGCGACGCGGAGGCCGCCGACGCCGACGAACGGCGGGTGTACCACGACCCGGCACCGCTGCCGACGGTCTTCGGGGCGACGACGGTGGGCGACGCGGTCGCGGCCTCGGCCATGGCCAGCGGCCGGCCCGAGGACGAGCGGGACCCGCGCGGCGAGGACACCGCCGTGCCGGGTGACGGCGCCCCGGGCCGGACCGACGCGTTCGACGACGAGCGGGCCGACCCGACCGCGGGCGACCGGCTGCACGACCCGGACCGCTGGGAGGCCGTGCACTCCGGGGTGCGCGACGAGGCGCCGGTGGCCGGTGGGGCCGGGTACGGCAGCGCCGAGCCGGCGATGGTCGACCCGGACACCAGCACCGCTGCGGCCGGCGCGGCCGCGGGCGGCGCGGCGCTGGCCGGCGCGGCCCGTCCCACGCCGGGCGCGGTGCCGACCGACGCGGCCACGCTCTTCGCCCCGGAGACCGCCCAGGACTTCCGGGACCGCTGGCGGGACGTCCAGCTCCGCTTCGTGGACGACCCGCGGGCCGCCGTTGGCGAGGCGCAGTCGCTGGTCGAGGAGGCCATCGAGGCGCTCTCCGCCGCGCTGCGCGAGCAGAAGACCAAGCTCGGCGGCTGGCAGGAGTCCGGTTCGTCCGACACCGAGCAGCTCCGGGTCGCCGTGCGCGGCTACCGCGACTTCCTGGACCGCGTCCTGGGCCGCTGACCCACGCCCGTCACGGAGCCCCGGCCGGTGGACGCCGGGGCTCCGCCGTGTGTGCCGGATCGCACTTCGTGCATGAATTTTCGCGGTCTGGGTACCTGCGGGCGCAGTCGCCACGGAGGGAGCGTTCGGGATGGGTGACGGTCTCCGGTTGAACATGAACGCCCTGGACTACCTGATCCTGGCGCTCTACTTCGTCACGGTGCTCGGCGTCGGCTTCGCCGCGCGGCGCGCCATCCGCACCAGCGTCGACTTCTTCCTCTCCGGACGGTCGTTGCCCGCCTGGGTCACCGGCCTGGCGTTCGTCTCGGCGAACCTCGGCGCCCTGGAGATCATCGGCATGGCGGCCAACGGCGCCCAGTACGGCGCCATGACGGTCCACTACTACTGGATCGGCGCGGTGCCGGCGATGGTCTTCCTGGGCATCGTGATGATGCCCTTCTACTACGGCTCGAAGGTCCGCAGCGTCCCCGAATACCTGCGGCTGCGCTTCAACCGCCCGACCCACCTGCTGAACGCGATCAGCTTCGCGGTCGCCCAGGTGCTCATCGCCGGGGTGAACCTCTACGCGCTGGCGCTGATCATGCAGGCACTGCTCGGCTGGCCGCTCTGGGTGGCGATCGTGGTCGGCGCGTTCATCGTGCTGGTGTACATCACCGTCGGCGGCCTCTCCGGCGCGATCTACAACGAGGTGCTCCAGTTCTTCGTGATCATCGCCGGCCTGGTGCCGATCACGGTGATCGGCCTGGTGAAGGTCGGTGGCGTGGGCGGCCTGATGGACGCGGTGCGGGACTCCAAGCTCGGCGAGGCCGGGCTGCACGCCTGGGAGGGCACCGGCAGCACCGACAACCCGCTCGGCGCGCACTGGCTGGGCATCGTCTTCGGTCTGGGCTTCGTGCTCTCGTTCGGCTACTGGACCACCAACTTCGCCGAGGTGCAGCGCGCCCTGTCCGCCCGGAACATGAGCGCGGCCCGGCGGACGCCGATCATCGGCGCGTACCCGAAGCTGCTCATCCCGCTGGTCACCGTGATCCCCGGCCTGATCGCGCTGGTCACCGTCAAGGGGCTCGGCGCCGACGACGGCGACCTGGTCTACAACAACGCGATCCCGCTGCTCATGCGCGACCTGCTGCCCAACGGGGTGCTGGGAATCGCGGTCACCGGCCTGGTGGCCTCGTTCATGGCCGGCATGGCGGCCAACGTCAGCGGCTTCAACACCGTCTTCACGTACGACATCTGGCAGGCGTACTTCAAGCGGGACCGCCCGGACGAGTACTACGTGAAGGTGGGCCGGATCGCCACCGTCGTCGCCGTGGTGGTCGGCATCGGCACGGCGTTCATCGCGGCCGGGTTCAGCAACATCATGAACTACATCCAGGCCCTGTTCTCGGTGTTCAACGCCCCGCTCTTCGGCACCTTCATCATCGGCATGTTCTGGAAGCGGATGACCGCGCTGGCCGGCTTCTGGTCGCTGCTGGCGGGCACCGTCGTGGCCATCGGGACCTACCTGCTCTACCGGGCCGGCGTGATCCACTTCAACTCCGACCTGGAGGAGAGCTTCTGGGGGGCGGGCCTCGCCTTCGCCACCGTGGCGGTGGTCGCCGCGATCGTGACGCCGCTGACCCGGCCGAAGCGCAACGACGAGCTGACCGGGCTGGTCTACGGCCTGTCCGACACCACGCTCAAGGACGACTCGCTGGCCGGTGACGCCGCCTGGTACCGCTCGCCGGTGCTGCTCGGTGTCGTCGCCGTGATCCTCGCCGCCCTCTTCTACATCCCGGTCTTCTGAGGAAGGGACGCACGCCATGGCAGACGACGCCGACCGGTACCAGCACGGCGAGGCCCACGACCCGCTGGTCGACCAGACCGAGGACGAGCGGGAGGCGAGCTCCGCGGCGGCGCGGCTCTTCGACATCCGCCGGGTGATCGGCGGGCTGTTCGTCGCGTACGGGGTGATCGTGGGCCTGATGGGGCTCTTCGACTCGTCCGCGGAGATCGACAAGGCGCAGGGCGTCCGGATCAACCTCTGGGCCGGCCTCGTGATGCTCGCCTTCGGGCTGCTGATGCTGCTGTGGCAGCGGCTGCGCCCCACCGAGCCGCCGGAGCCGCACGCCGCCGACGAGCGCTGACCCGGGCTGCCGGCATGGCCCGGCCCGCACGGGGTACGCCGTGGGGATCACGGAACGGGACAGGAGGGCAGCAGCATGACGGATCGTGACCGCGGTGGCGAGCGGCCGCTGGAGGAGACCCCCGAGGTGGCCGCCGCGGTGGACGACGACAGCACGGTGCCGCAGCTGCGCACCGGTGGCACCGACCCGAACAATCCCGTCTTCACCGAGCCGGACGGCGCGGTGCCCGACACGGGCACGCCGGACATCCTCGGCGACCCGTACGCGGCCGGAACCGGGGCGACCGGAACCGGCACCGGGGCGGGCGGGGACAACATCCGCACCGGGGCGGAGCAGCCGTGGGACCCCGAGGACCTGGTGATGGCCCGGGGCCAGGACATGACCCCGGAGAACCTGGAGCGGGCCCGCCGCGACCTGGCCGAGCTGGGCCGGGCGGCGATCGAGAAGACGGTCCCCTGACGCCCGGGGGCCCCTGGTCGACGTGGGGTCGACCAGGGGCCCGGGGAACCCGCGCGGCGGTGCCTCACTCCCGCCGCCGCGGGTGGGCCGGCCGCCGGATCAGGAGAGCGGCGGGTAGGCGTTCTGCATCAGCTGCTGGAACTGGGCCGCGAACCACGCACCGGAGATCGGCGCGTTCGGCAGGGCGCCGGACAGGTTGTTGCCGTTGCGGGCGTTGCCGGTGTAGGTCGGGTCGCACATCCGGTCGAAGCCCTTGCCCTCGTCGTTCGGGATGGCCGTGCTGGAGCCGTCCGACTCACCCGGGGGCTTCACCCAGACGTACGCGTCGATGCCCGGCTCCGGGTTGGCCCGCGGCCGCTCGCCGAGGCCCGCGCCGGCCTGGTTGCACCAGTTGCCGGTGTGGTAGCGCCGGTCGACCCGACCCCCGTCGACGTAGGCGTCGACACTGGTCAGCGGGCCCGGACCGGTGGGCCGGGCGGACCCACCCCAGCCGTTGCGGGAGGTGTCGATCAGCATGCCGATGCCACTGTCGAAGCCGACCGAGACCAGCTTCTGCCGGAACGCCTGGGCGAACGAGAGCTCGTCGACGTACTGGTTCCAGTCGATCCACTTGGACTGCCGCACGGTCTGGCCGTTCACCGAGTCGGTGACCTTGACGTACGGCTCCTTCAGCGCGGAGTAGTTGGCGGTGTTGACGATGAAGCCGTGCACGTTGCGCACCGTGCTGCCGGACGCGACGGCGGCGGCCTTGAGCTGGTCGGCGACCGGGCCGAAGTTGCTGTCCCAGCCGATCCAGCCGTGGTGCGCGGCGTCGATGTAGTTGTAGACGTTGCCGATCGCGCCGAGCTTCGCCAGGGCGTAACCCACGCCGTTGACGTACGCGCCGTTGGCCTTGACCGTGTCGCACATGACGGTGCCGCCCGCGTTGCCCGAGGTGTTGGTCACCAGGTTGGGCAGCGAGTCGATTTCGATGATGTTGACGATGCGCAGGTCCTTGTACTTCGCGTCGCCCTGGATCGCGGCGATCGGGTCGATGTACTCGGCCTTGTAGCGGGGCAGCTCGTCGGGGCCCAGCTCGCCGTTCGAGGCGAGCGCGGAGCAGTCCCGGCCGGGCAGGTTGTAGATGACGAACTGGATGTAGCCGGCGCCCTGGGCGAGCGCGGCGTCCAGGTGGTCACGGACTCCCATCGCGCCGTTGGAGCTGCTGTTCGGGGTGCCGTTGATGGCGGCGATCCGGTCGATCCACACCGCGGTGGGGTTGTTCGACACCCGGCTGCCGCCGGACACCGACTCGGCCTTGGCCTTCCACTCGGGGTTCACGTACCCCTTCACCCCGGCGTACGGGTTG
>NZ_JBSSLX010000237.1:0-8355 GCF_053890995.1 Micromonospora sp. I033
GCCCGTTGTTGGGTCTGCCGGGGGGTCAGCTCTTGTCGAGCCGGCCCTCGGTGTCCTCCTGGTAGCTGGCGCCACCGTCGGACTCGCTGGTCAGCGGCTTCGCGCCGCCCTCGGGCGGGCCGGCCAGGGAGTGGCCGGCGGCCAGCTCCGGGAACTTGGCGTCGAAGGCGGGCCGCTCGGAGCGGATCCGCGGCATCCGGTCGAAGTTCCGCAGCGGCGGCGGCGAGCTGGTGGCCCACTCGAGCGAGTTGCCGTGGCCCCACGGGTCGTCGACCTCGACCACCGGACCGGTCTTGTACGACTTCCAGCAGTTCCAGATGAACGGCAGGGTCGAGATACCGGTGATGAAGGCACCGACCGTGGAGAGCGTGTTGAGGAACGTGAAGCCGTCCCCGGGCAGGTAGTCGGCGTACCGGCGGGGCATGCCCTCGGCGCCGAGCCAGTGCTGCACCAGGAAGGTGGTGTGGAAGCCGATCATGGTCAGCCAGAAGTGAATCTTGCCGAGCCGCTCGTCGAGCATCCGGCCGAACATCTTCGGGAACCAGAAGTAGATGCCGCCGAAGACGGCGAACACGATGGTGCCGAAGAGCACGTAGTGGAAGTGCGCCACGACGAAGTACGAGTCGTGCAGGTGGAAGTCGAGCGGCGGGCTGGCGAGCAGCACGCCGGTCAGGCCACCGAAGAGGAAGGTCACCAGGAAGCCGACCGCGAAGAGCATCGGCGTCTCGAAGGTGATCTGGCCCCGCCACATGGTGCCGATCCAGTTGAAGAACTTCATGCCGGTCGGCACGGCGATCAGGTAGCTGAGGAAGCTGAAGAACGGCAGCAGCACCTGGCCGGTGGCGAACATGTGGTGCGCCCACACGCTCATCGACAGGGCGGCGATGGCGATGGTCGCGGCGACCAGGCCCTTGTAACCGAAGATCGGCTTCCGGGAGAAGACCGGGATGATCTCGGTGATGATGCCGAAGAACGGCAGCGCGATGATGTAGACCTCGGGGTGCCCGAAGAACCAGAACAGGTGCTGCCACAGCATCGGGCCGCCGGTGGCCGGGTCGTACACGTGGGCGCCGATCAGGCGGTCCGCGGCCAGCGCGAAGAGCGCGGCGGCGAGCAGCGGGAAGACCAGGATCGCCAGCAGGCTGGTGACCAGCATGTTCCAGGTGAAGATCGGCATCCGGAACATGGTCATGCCGGGGGCGCGCAGGGTCAGGATCGTGGTGATCAGGTTGACCGCGCCGAGGATGGTGCCCAGACCGGAGATGGCCAGGCCGACCACCCACATGTTCGCGCCGACGCCCGGCGCGTGCTCGGCGGTGCTCAGCGGCGTGTACGCCGTCCAGCCGAAGTCGGCCGCACCGCCCGGGCTGATGAAGCCGGCGGTGGCCATGGTGCCGCCGAACAGGTACAGCCAGTAGGCGAAGGCGTTCAGTCGGGGGAACGACACGTCGGGCGCGCCGATCTGCAGCGGCACCACGTAGTTCGCGAAGGCGAACACGATCGGCGTCGCGAAGAACAGCAGCATGATCGTGCCGTGCATGGTGAAGAGCTGGTTGTACTGCTCGGGCGACAGGAACTGCAGGCCCGGCCGCGCCAGCTCGGCCCGCATGATCAGGGCCATCAGGCCACCGATCATGAAGAACGCGAACGCGGTGACCATGTACATGATCCCGATCTGCTTCGCGTCCGTGGTGCGCAGCAGCCGCGCGATTGCCGACCCCTTGACCGGCTCGCGGACCGGCCAGGGCCGGGTCACGACCGGCTTGGGTGCGACGGTGGTCACGAGTGGCCTCCGGTTCTGGGTTGTCCCGCTCGGCGCGCTGTTCATCTGCGCGGCCGTCATCCGCAAGGAGGATAGTCCCCGGTAGGCGGCCCCGCCGCGTGGGGTGGGCGGCTACGATCACCGCCGCCCTAGAGCGGGCCGGTCAACAGCCGGTAGTGCTCCCGGAAGATCCGGCCGCCACGGCCGCGCAGCAACGGGTCGCGCAGCGCCGGCGGCACGTCGCGGGTGCGGTTGCGGTCCCGGGTCCGGTCCCGCACCCAGCGGGTACGCGGGCGGCGGCGACTCTCGTACGCGATGAGCGCCGCGTCGACGCTGCCGGCCGCCTTCAGCGACTCGGCGAGCACCACGGCGTCCTCCAGCGCCATGGCGGCGCCCTGGGAGAGCGTGGGCGCGGTGGCGTGAGCCGCGTCACCGACGAGCAGCACCCGGCCGTGGAACCAGCGCCCCAGCTCGACCTCCTCGGTGAGCTGCACGTCCACCGCATCGAGGGCGGCGAGCACCTCGGGCACCGGGCCGCCGTAGTCGCCGAACAGCTCGTGCAGCCGGGCGAGCGGGTCGGCCGGCAGGCTGGTGCCGGCCTCGTCGGCGTAGCAGTGCAGCCGGCCCGCGCCGAGCGGCACCACCAGGAAGCCGGCGCGCTGGCCGAGCAGGGCGGTCCAGTCGGCCACCCGGGGGCCGCCGCGCACCACGCTGCGGTAGACCACCTGGCCGGCGGGGCGCGGCGGACCGCCGAGCGCGGCCAGGGTGCGCACCGCCGAGCGGGGGCCGTCGGCGCCGATGACCAGGTCGTACTCGCCGCTGGTGCCGTCGGTGAAACCGACCGCGACGCCGCCCGGCAGCGGCTCGACGGTGCTCACCTCGGCCCCGTGCCGGACCGCGCCGCCGGCCCCGGTGAGCAGCACCCGGTGCAACTCGGCGCGGGGCAGCGCGCGGCACTCCCCCACCCCGGCCCAGAGCGCGTCGAGGTCGACCTCGCAGAGCGGCGCGCCGGTCGCGTCCAGGAAGCGCTGCCGGTGGATGACCTGGCCGAGGGGGCGCACCGGGCCGTCGAGGTCGAGCCGGCGCAGCGCCCGGGCCGCGTTGCCCGGGAGGTAGAGGCCGACGTCGGCGCGCTCGGCCGGGGGCAGCTTCTCGGTCACGTCGGGGCGGAACCCCGCCAGGCGCAGCGCCCGGGCCACGGCGAGACCGGCGATGCCCGCGCCGACGACGAGGATGCGCAGGGGGGAACCACCCATCGTGGGGTACGCCTCCGGAGGGGTTCGGAACGCGTTGGAGGCAAGACATTACTCGCCGCAACCAACCGGCGGAAGTGCCCAACGGCCCTGGCGTGGACGCCCGGTCAGTGACCGGGAGCCCTCCCACCGGCGGGAGTCCCACCTCCGACCGGCTGACCCGGCCGCCGACGCGCGCAGCGCTCCGCCATCGGCCGATCACCCGACGTCACCGAAACAATCGGCGCGGCCGGTGCGGTTGCGCGTTGGTTTCAGACATGTAAATGTGTTGTTCTGAGCTTGGGAGCGCTCCCGGCCGTACCCCCGACCCGAGTCGGCGCCCCCCGCGCCGAGCCAAGGAGCATCATGAAGCGTCCACTGAGGGCCCTCGCCGCGGCCGGTCTGCTGGCCGTCGGCTCGATCGTCGCCGTCGCGCTCGGCGGCACCGCCTCCGCCGACACCCAGATCTGCGAGCAGTACGGGTCGACCACCATCGGCGGCAAGTACGTCGTGCAGAACAACCGCTGGGGCACCACCGCCCAGCAGTGCATCAACGTCACCTCGACCGGCTTCTCCATCACCCGGCAGGACGGGGTGGGGAACACCAGCGGTGCGCCGGTCTCGTACCCGTCGATCTTCGTGGGCTGCCACTACACGAACTGCTCGCCCGGCACCAACCTGCCGGTGCAGGTGAAGAACATCAGCAGCGCGCCGAGCAGCATCAGCTACAACTACGTCAGCGGCGCGATCTACAACGCCTCGTACGACATCTGGCTCGACCCGACGCCGAAGAAGGACGGGGTGAGCCAGATGGAGATCATGATCTGGTTCAACCGGCAGGGCTCGATCCAGCCGATCGGCTCGCCGGTGGGCACGGCCAGCGTCGCCGGCCGGACCTGGGAGGTCTGGCGGGGCAGCAACGGGTCGAACAACGTCATCTCGTACCTGGCGCCGTCGGCGATCCCCAGCATGAGCTTCGACGCGATGGCGTTCATCAACGACACGAGGAGCCGGGGCGCGATCACCAGCGACTGGTACCTGACCAGCATCCAGGCGGGCTTCGAGCCGTGGCAGGGCGGCGTCGGCCTGGCGGTGAACTCCTTCTCGCAGAGCGTGAACACCGGCGGCACCACGCCGACCACGCCGCCGGCCACCACCCCGCCGCCCAGCACCCCGCCGCCGGGCAACGCGGCCTGCTCGGTGAAGTACACCACCAACGTCTGGAACAACGGCTTCACCGCCGACGTGACGATCACCAACACCGGCTCCAGCACCGTCAACGGCTGGACCCTGAACTACAACCTGCCCTCGGGCCAGAGCATCACCGGCTCGTGGAACGCCACCGTGACGCAGAGCGGGTCCGCCGTGACCGCCCGGAACCTGAGCTACAACGGCACGCTGGCACCCGGAGCCTCGACCAGCTTCGGCTACCAGGCGACGCTGAGCGGCGCGTTCTCCGCACCGAGCAGCTTCACCCTCAACGGCGCCACCTGCGCCAGGGCGTGACGCCCACCTGATCCCGGGGCGCGGTCCGCACGGGCCGCGCCCCGTCCCAGGGTCAGTGGCCGAGGGCGTCGATGTCGCGCATCTCCTCGGCGGTGAGCGAGAAGCCGAACACGTCGGCGTTGGCCCGGATCCGGTCCGGGGTGACCGACTTCGGGATGACCACGATCTCGTGGTCGATGTGCCACCGCAGCACCACCTGGGCCGGCGACACGTCGTGCGCCTGGGCGATCCGGGACAGCACCGGGTCGGCGAGGTCGCTGGTCTTGAACGGGCTGTAGCCCTCCAGCACCACCCCCCGGTCCCGGTGGGCGGCGTGCACCTTCCGGTCGTACAGGGACGGGCTCCAGCGGATCTGGTTGACCGCCGGGGTCTCCTCGGTGGCCTGGATCAGCTCGTCGATCTGGCTGACGCTGTAGTTGCTCACCCCGACGGCCCGGGCCAGGTTCTCGTCCCGGGCGGCGAGCATCTCGCGCCACACCGGGATGCTGTCGCCGGGCGCGGACGGCGGCCAGTGGATCAGCCACAGGTCGACGTGGTCGGTGTCCAGGGCGGCCAGGCTCGCCTCGATGGTCTCCCGCTCCCGGCCCACCCGGTCCGGCGGCAGCTTCGTGGTGATGAAGAGATCCTCGCGGCGCAGTCCGCTCTCCCTGACCGCCCGGCCGACCTCCTTCTCGTTGCCGTACATCGTCGCGGTGTCGATGTGCCGGTAACCGGCGTCGAGCGCGGCGAGCACCGCGTCGTACCCGGCCTCGCCGGTGGCCTGCCAGGTGCCGAAGCCGAGCAGCGGCATCCGGACGTCGCCGGTGAGCGGGACGGTGGGCTGGTCGAGGTCCATACCGACGCTTCTACCCGTGATCGCCGCCGCCATGCCGGCGACCCGCCGGCCGGCGGCGGAACGGGACAGAAGCGGCAGGAACCGGGCGATCGGGCCGGACCTGCCGGAGAATGCGGGGGTGGCTGACCGGCTGGAGGAGTACCGGCGGAAACGGGACGCGGCGCGTACCCCGGAGCCGGTGCCGGAACGGACCCCGGAGCGGAAACGGGCCGCGCGGCGCAGGCCCCGGTTCGTGATCCAGCAGCACCACGCCCGCAGCCTGCACTGGGACCTGCGCCTGGAGCACGACGGCGTGCTGGCCTCCTGGGCGGTGCCGCGCGGCCTGCCCCGCGACCCGGGCCGCAACCACCTCGCCGTGCACACCGAGGACCATCCGATGGAGTACCTGACCTTCCACGGTGAGATCCCGGCCGGCGAGTACGGCGGCGGCCGGATGACGGTCCACGACACCGGCACCTACCGCGTGGAGAAGTGGCGCGACGACGAGGTGATCGTGGTCCTGGACGGCCGCCGGACGAAGGGGCGGTACGTCCTCTTCGCCACCGGCGGCCGGGGCCGGGACTGGATGGTCCGCCGCACCGACCCGGCCCCGGAGGGCTGGACGCCGATGCCCGAGCTGGTCCGCCCGATGCACACCACCCCGGGGAAGGGGCTGCCGAAGGACGAGGCCGCCTGGGGGTACGAGCTGCGCTGGGACGGGGTGCGGGCGATGGCGTACGTCTCGGGCGGCCGGCTCCGGCTGCTGGACGCCGCGGACGAGGAGATCACCGGGGCGTACCCCTGGCTGCGCGCGATGGCCGAGGAGCTGGCCCCGGTCGAGGCGGTGCTGGACGGCGTGCTGGTCCGGATCGACCCGGGCGGGCGGGTCAAGCCGCCCACCAAGCGGGACGGCCAGTTCCTCGCCGTCGACCTGCTCTGGCTGGAGGGCGTGACCAGCCTCGACGTGCCCTACGCCCAGCGCCGGGAGCTGCTCGACGGTCTGGCGCTGACCGGCCCGCACTGGCAGACTCCGCCGTGGTTCCCGGGGGTCGGCGCCGACGCCCTGCGGACCGCCCGGGAGCAGGGGCTCCCGGGAGTGGTGGCCAAGCGCCTGGACTCGGAGTACGAGCCGGGTCGGCGCAGCCGGCACTGGTTGAGCCTCGACCCGAGCTGAGGAGCGCCGTGCATCTGACGCACCTGGAGTGCCCGCGCTGCGGTGAGCAGCATCCGGCCGACAAGTTGCAGAACCTCTGCGAGTGCGGCTCCCCGCTGCTGGCCCGCTACGACCTGGCCGCGGTGGCCGCCGCGGTCACCCCCGAGCAGTTCGGGCTACGCCCGGCCGACCTGTGGCGCTACCGGGAGCTGCTGCCGGTGGCCGATCCCCGCTTCGTCACCACGCTGGGCGAGGGCTGGACGCCGCTGCTGCGCGCGCCGGCGTACGGGCAGGAGATCGGGATTCCGGACCTGATCGTGAAGGACGAGGGGCTGACCCCGACCGGGTCGTTCAAGGCCCGGGGCGCGGCGGTCGGCGTGAGCCGCGCCCGGGAGCTGGGCGTCGAGCGGATCGCCATGCCGACCAACGGCAACGCCGGCGCGGCCTGGGCGACGTACGCGGCCCGGGCCGGGATGGGCGCGACCATCGCCATGCCGCTGGACGCGCCGGCCATCTGCCGGCGGGAGTGCGTCGCCGCCGGGGCGGACCTGCGGCTGGTGGACGGCCTGATCAGCGACGCCGGCCGGTGGGTGGCGCGGCTGGTCGCCGAGTCGGGCGGGCGGGTCTTCGACGCCGGCACGCTGCGCGAGCCGTACCGCCTGGAGGGCAAGAAGACCATGGGGTACGAGATCGTCGAGCAGCTCGGCTGGCAGGTGCCCGACGTGATCATCTATCCGACCGGGGGCGGGGTCGGGCTGATCGGGATCCACAAGGCGCTGCACGAGCTGCGCGAGCTGGGCTGGGTCGAGGACCGGCTGCCCCGTCTGGTCGCCGTGCAGTCCACCGGCTGCGCGCCGATCGTCCGCGCGTTCGCGGCGGGCGAGTCCCGGGCCACCCCGTGGGCGGACGCGCACACCCTGGCGTTCGGCATCACCGTGCCCGCCCCGCTCGGCGACGAGCTGATCCTGGCCGCGCTGCGGGAGAGCGGCGGCACCGCGATCGCCGTGGAGGACACGGAGATCCTGGCCGACCTGCGCGACTTCGCCGCCCGGGAGGGGCTGCTGCTCTGTCCCGAGGGGGCGGCCTGCCTGACCGCCGCCCGGCACCTGCGGGCCGGGGGCTGGATCCGCCCCGGCGAGCGGGTGGTGGTGCTGAACACCGGCGCGGGCATCAAGTACCCGGAGACCGTGGACGTCTCGGCCGTACCGACGGTGTGACGCGGGCTCCCCGGAGACCGGGGAGCCCGCGTCGGCCGTCCTACCGGTAGGTGATGTCGGAGGCGGAGTAGAGGCAGTTGACGCCGTCGGCGCCCTCGCCGATCTCCGTGGGCTCGCTGCCCTTCGGCACGCCCTGGTACTTGACGCAGATCCGGGTGGACCGGTTCGGGTCGTTGAGGATGGTGATCCGGCTGAACCGCGCCGTGTCGCCCCAGTTGGTGTTGATGCCGGCCAGGACCTTGGTGCCGGTGGCGGTGACGTTGTCCATCACCACGTGCCGCTGGTAGGAGGTGGAGCAGTTGCCGCAGGCCCGGTAGAGCTTGCCGGAGCTCTCCACCCGGAAGTTGCGGATGTGGACGGTGCCCGGGCCGTTGTGCTGGAACACCTTGTCGCTGGCCGACCGGGCACCCCCGCCGTCGACGGTGTAGGTGGTGCCGCCCCGGAAGGTGGCGGCGTCCTCGCCGACGTCCTCCCACCAGACGTTGACAAGCGTGCAGTTGCCCTCGCAGTGCACGCCGTCACCGGCCGGCGCGCCGATGATCACGTTCTTCAGGGTGGCGCCGGCGGCCAGCTCGAACATGGGGTCCTGGCTCTCGCTCTGCCCACCGTCGCCGATGCCGTAGTAGCGCTTCATCCCGCCGTCGAAGGTGCCGGAGACCGGGACGGTGGCG
>NZ_JBSSLX010000238.1:0-8233 GCF_053890995.1 Micromonospora sp. I033
AGCACGATGAAGCCGAAATGATCGAGCTGGTGGGTGGTGAAGAGCAGGCGCCGGGCGTCCGGCGACCATCTCGGCGTGGAGAGCGCCCGGCCGACCTCGTACCAGCGGGTCTTTCCGCTGGCCAGGTCGAACAGGCCGATCTCCCGGGGCCGGTCGTCGTCCCGGACGGCGACGAGGGAGCCGGTCGGTGCCGGGAAGATGCCGTCGTAGCGGTCGGTGCTGAAGTAGCGGTCGGTGGTCACCATCGGCGTCTTCGACGGCGTGCACAAGGGTCACCAGGCGACCATCGGCCACGCCGTGGCGCGGGCCCGTGAGCTGGGCGTCAAGTCGGTGGTGGTGACCTTCGACCCGCACCCGGCCGAGGTGGTCCGCCCCGGCTCGCACCCGGCCGTGCTCACCGAGCCGGCCCGCAAGGCCGAGCTGATCGAGGCGCTCGGCGTCGACGTGCTCTGCGTGGTGCCGTTCACCCCGGAGTTCTCCCGGCTGCCGGCCGAGGCGTTCGTGCACGACATCCTGGTCGAGCACCTGCACGCCGCGCTGGTGGTGGTCGGCGCCAACTTCCGGTTCGGGCACCGGGCGGCCGGCGACGTGGCGTTGCTGGAGCGGCTCGGCCGCACCTTCGGCTTCGGGGTGGAGGGCGCCCCGCTGGTCGCCGAGGCGGGCACCGTCTTCTCCTCGACGTACATCCGCTCCTGCGTCGACGCGGGTGACGTGGCCGCGGCGGCCGCCGCGCTGGGCCGCCCGCACCGGGTGGAGGGCGTGGTGGTCCGCGGTGACCAGCGCGGGCGGGAGCTGGGCTATCCGACCGCCAACCTGCTGACCCACCGCTACGCGGCGATCCCCGCCGACGGGGTGTACGCGGCCCGCCTCGTGCGCCGGGGCGGGGAGCCGCTGGCCGCCGCGGTCTCCATCGGCACCAACCCGACCTTCTCCGGCCGGGAGCGCCGGGTGGAGGCGTACGCGCTCGACTTCACCGGCGACCTCTACGGCGAGCGGCTGGCCCTGGACTTCGTGGCGCACCTGCGGGAACAACGGACGTACGACGCGATCGAGCCCTTGGTGACACAGATCGCCGAGGACGTGGAGCGGACCCGCCGGGCGGTCGGCTGAGCGTGCCGGAGCCGGCCCGCCGGGCGGCATCGCGGCCCTTCACCGGGTGGTTCCCCGCCGGGCTGGTAGTCTGGCAGGGACGTCGGCTGACCGACGTGGGGCCTCGCGTGCCTGCACGACGCCGCGGGTGCGAGGAACCGGTCCGTTTCCCGGTCACTCCGACCGATCCGACGGACCTCATCGAACGTTCCACGAAACAGGGAGAACATGGCGCTCGACCAGGAAGCCAAGGCCAAGATCCGTGCGGAGTACGCGACCGCCGAGGGCGACACCGGTTCGCCGGAGGTGCAGGTCGCGGTCCTCACCAAGCGGATCGCCGAGCTCACCGAGCACCTGAAGGTGCACAAGCACGACCACCACAGCCGCCGCGGGCTGCTGCTGCTGGTCGGCCGTCGCCGTCGGCTGCTCAACTACGTCCAGAAGAAGGACATCAACCGCTACCGGTCGCTCATCGAGCGGCTCGGCCTGCGCCGATGACGTGACGGGGGAGTGGCCACTCGGCCGCTCCCCCGTTCCGGTACCACCGAAGAACCCGGCCGCGCGACAACCCGAGAGGGAGCCGGTCAGCACCGGTCTCCGGTAGTGGCCCCCGGAATCCCGGCATCATGCCGGCCACCCGGGCGCTTCGATCGAAGACCGGCCGCCTGAGCAGTTCCCCGTGTCGTGGGCCGACGACGCGAAGGAGCACCACAGCACATGACCGAGACCAACCTCGGCACCGAATCCCGCACCGCCGTGATCGACAACGGGTCCTTCGGCACCCGTGAGATCACCTTCTCCACCGGCCGGCTGGCCCGTCAGGCCGCCGGCTCCGTCATCGCCCAGCTGGGCGAGACGGTCGTCCTCTCCGCCACCACCGCCGGCAAGCAGCCCCGGGAGCAGTTCGACTTCTTCCCGCTGACCGTCGACGTCGAGGAGCGGATGTACGCCGCGGGCCGGATCCCCGGCTCGTTCTTCCGCCGCGAGGGCCGGCCCAGCGAGGACGCCATCCTCACCTGCCGGCTGATCGACCGGCCGCTGCGCCCGTCGTTCGTCAAGGGCCTGCGCAACGAGGTCCAGGTCGTCGAGACCGTGCTGGCGCTCGACCCGCAGCACCCCTACGACGTGGTGGCGATCAACGCCGCCTCGATGTCCACCAAGCTCTCCGGCCTGCCGTTCTCCGGCCCGATCGGCGCGACCCGGGTCGCGCACGTCGACGGCCAGTGGGTCGCCTTCCCGACCCTGGAGGAGCTGGCCCGGGCCACCTTCGACATGGTCGTGGCCGGCCGGGCGCTGGCCGACGGCGACGTCGCGATCATGATGGTCGAGGCCGAGGCGACGCCGCACGCCGTGGGCCTGATCGCGGACGGCGCCACCGCGCCGACCGAGGAGATCGTGGCCAGCGGCCTGGAGGCCGCCAAGCCGGCGATCCGCGAGCTGTGCCGCGCGCAGAGCGAGCTGGCCGAGGTGGCCGCCAAGCCGGTCGCCGAGTTCCCGGTCTTCCTGGACTACCAGGACGACGCGTACGACGCCGTGGCCGAGCTGGCCCGCGCCGAGGTCGCCGAGGCCCTCAAGATCGCCGGTAAGGCGGACCGCGAGGAGGCCCTGGACCGGGTCAAGGCCAAGGTCGCTGAGGAGCTCGGCCCGCGCTTCGAGGGCCGCGAGAAGGAGCTCTCCGCCGCCTTCCGGTCGCTGACCAAGTCCGAGGTGCGCAACCGGGTGCTGCGCGAGCAGGTCCGCATCGACGGCCGCGGCCCGCGCGACATCCGTCCGCTGACCGCCGAGGTCGGCGTGCTGCCGCGGGTGCACGGCTCGGCGCTGTTCGAGCGGGGCGAGACCCAGATCCTGGGCGTCACCACGCTGAACATGCTGCGCATGGAGCAGATGGTGGACACCCTGTCCCCGGAGAACCGCAAGCGCTACATGCACAACTACAACTTCCCGCCGTACTCGACCGGTGAGACCGGCCGGGTCGGCTCGCCGAAGCGGCGCGAGATCGGCCACGGCGCGCTCGCCGAGCGGGCGCTGATCCCGGTGCTGCCGTCGCGCGAGGAGTTCCCGTACGCCATCCGGCAGGTCTCCGAGGCGCTCGGTTCCAACGGCTCCACCTCGATGGGCTCGGTCTGCGCCTCGACGCTGGGCCTGCTCTCGGCCGGTGTGCCGCTGAAGGCGCCGGTCGCCGGCATCGCCATGGGCCTCATCTCCGACGAGGTCGACGGCAAGACCCAGTACGTGACGCTGACCGACATCCTCGGCGCCGAGGACGCGTTCGGCGACATGGACTTCAAGGTCGCCGGCACCCGGGACTTCGTCACCGCGCTGCAGCTCGACACCAAGCTCGACGGCATCCCGTCGGACGTGCTGGCCGCCGCGCTCCAGCAGGCGAACGAGGCCCGGCAGACCATCCTCGACGTGATGCAGCGGGCCATCGAGGCCCCGGCCGAGATGTCGGACTACGCGCCGCGGGTCACCACCGTGAAGATCCCGGTCGACAAGATCGGCATGGTGATCGGCCCGAAGGGCCAGACCATCAACGCCATCCAGGACGAGACCGGCGCCGAGATCTCCATCGAGGACGACGGCACCATCTACGTCGGCGCGACCAACGGCCCGTCGGCCCAGGCCGCGGTCGAGCGGATCAACGCGATCGCCAACCCGACGCTGCCGAAGGTCGGCGACCGGTTCCTCGGCACCGTGGTGAAGACCGCCGCGTTCGGCGCCTTCATCTCGCTGCTCCCGGGCCGCGACGGCCTGCTGCACATCTCCAAGGTGGGCGACGGCAAGCGGGTCGAGAAGGTCGAGGACTTCCTCAACGTCGGCGACAAGGTCGAGGTCGAGATCGCCGACATCGACCAGCGCGGCAAGATCTACCTGGACAAGGTCCGCCCGGAGGGCGCTGAGGCGCCGGCCGCCGAGGAGGCCGCCGCCGGCGAGCGTCCGGCCGGCCGGGACCGCGGCGGCGACCGTGGCCCGCGGGACCGCGGCGACCGTGAGCGCGGCGGCGAGCGCGGCGGCCGCGGTCCGGAGCGCGGCGAGGGCGGCGAGGGCGGCGGCGACGGCCGTCCGCGGCGCCGGACCCGGCACAGCTGATCCACCGACCGGCCGGGTGACGCCGACGGCGTCACCCGGCCGGTGACGGCTCCAGCGACGGTTCCAGGTCGCCGGAGCCGTCGTGCGTTACCACCGCACCACCCACCCCTCGTCGAACTGAGAGCAGGTTCCTCGTGAGTCGGACCCGGCGTTCGTCCTCCCCTGCGGCTCGACGGGGGGTGACGTCGTCCGGGGTCGCGCGCCCCGTGGGCGGAGCGGCCCGGGCGGTGACCCGCACGCTCAGCGACGACCCGCTGGGCGGCACCGTCCGCCGCACCGTGCTGCCGAGCGGCCTGCGCGTGCTCACCGAGGCGATCCCGGCGATGCGCAGCGTCTCGTTCGGCATCTGGGTGGCGGTCGGGTCGCGCGACGAGACCGGGCCGCAGGCCGGCGCCGCGCACTTCCTGGAGCACCTGCTGTTCAAGGGCACCAACAAGCGCGGCGCGCTGGAGATCTCGTCGGAGATCGAGGCGGTGGGCGGCGAGACCAACGCCTTCACCACCAAGGAATACACCTGCTACTACGCACGGGTGCTGGACGAGGACCTGCCGCTGGCCATCGACGTCATGTGCGACCTGGTCGCCGACTCGGTGCTGGCCGCCCCCGACGTGGAGACCGAGCGGGGCGTCATCCTCGAAGAGATCGCCATGCACGACGACGAGCCCGGCGACGAGGTGCACGACCTCTTCGCCCGCGCCGTCTACGGCGACCACCCCCTCGGCCGGCTGATCTCCGGCACCGAGGAGACGGTCACCCCGATGACCCGGCGGCAGATCCAGAGCTTCTACCGCCGCCGCTACACGGCGCCGCAGATCGTCATCGCCGCCGCCGGCAACCTCGACCACGCCGCCGTGGTCAAGCTGGTCCGGCAGGCGCTGCGTGGCACCCCGCTGGACACCGACCCGGCGACGCCGGCCCCGCACCGGCCGGCCACCCCGGCGGTACGCACCAGGCCGGCCGCCACGGTGGTCGAGCCGAAGGAGACCGAGCAGGCGCACGTCATCCTCGGCTGCCCCGGCATCGACCGCCTCGACGAGCGGCGCTTCGCCCTCGGGGTGCTCAACAACGTGCTCGGTGGCGGCATGTCGAGCCGGCTGTTCCAGGAGATCCGCGAGCAGCGCGGCCTGGCCTACTCGGTCTACTCCTACGCCAGCCAGTACGCCGACAGCGGCCTGTTCGCCGTCTACGCCGGCTGTGCGCCGGGCAAGGTGGACGAGGTGCTGGACCTGACCCGGGCCGAGCTGGCCCGGGTGGCCGCCGCGGGGATCACCGAGGCGGAGCTGGCTCGGGGCAAGGGCATGAGCAAGGGCTCCTTCGTCCTCGGCCTGGAGGACACCGGCTCCCGGATGAGCCGGCTGGCCAAGGGCGAGCTGCTCTACGGCAACCTGATGCCGGTCGACGAGCTGCTGGCCCGGGTCGACGCGGTGACCCTGGACGACGTCAACGCCCTCGCCGCCGACCTGCTCGGCCGGCCGATGTCCCTCGCCGTGGTGGGCCCGTTCGACGAGTCCGCCTTCGCGGCGCGCTGACCGGCCCGGACTCCCGTCCCGCTCCCCGGTCCGCGGGGGTGGCCCCGTCCCGATTGGGATAGGTTGTGCCCCGTGACTGACGAGCAGGAGAAGAACCCGGCCGAGGCGATCCGGGTCGGCGTGCTGGGCGCCCGCGGCCGGATGGGCATGGAGGTCTGCAAGGCGGTCGACGCGGCCGGCGACCTCGACCTGGTGGCCACGGTCGACCAGGGCGACGGCCTCTCCGCCGTCGCCGGCGCCGAGGTGGTCGTCGACTTCACCACCCCCGACGTCGTCATGGACAACCTGCGCTGGTGCATCGACCAGGGCATCCACGCGGTGGTCGGCACCACCGGATTCACCGGGCAGCGGCTCGATCAGGTGCGCGGCTGGCTGGCCGGCAAGCCCGGCGTCGGCGTGGTGATCGCCCCCAACTTCGGCATCGGCGCGGTGCTGATGATGCAGTTCGCCGCCCGCGCGGCCCGGCACTTCGAGTCGGTCGAGATCATCGAGCAGCACCACCCGCGCAAGCTGGACGCGCCCAGCGGCACCGCCACCCACACGGCCCGGCTCATCGCCCAGGCCCGCGCCGAGGCAGGGCTCGGCCCCACGCCGGACGCCACCAAGGACGAGGTGCCCGGCGCCCGCGGCGCCGAGATCGACGGGGTACGCGTACACGCCGTCCGCGCCACCGGCCTGGTCGCCCACCAGGAGGTGCTCTTCGGCACCACCGGCGAGACGCTGACCATCCGGCACGACTCGTACGACCGGGCCTCGTTCATGCCCGGCGTGCTGCTGGCGGTCCGCGAGGTGCGCCGCCGGCCGGGCCTCACCGTCGGTCTGGACGCCCTGCTCGACTGATTCCCGCCGCCCGTCTCGCAGGCGGCTGGCGCGGGTGCGCAACGGCGATCAAGCGGCACGGCCCGCCGCGGGTGCACGCTGTCCACATGACCCGCACGGACGGACTCACCGGCCTCCTCGACCTGCTCCAGCTCGCACTGGACGACCCGGAGACCGGCCCGGCGAATCTGGCCGCCCGGGTCCACCTTTCCCGGTTCCACTTCGACCGGCTGGTCGCCGCGGCCACCGGGGAACCGCCGGGCGCGCTGCGCCGCCGGCTCCTGCTGGAGCGTGCGGCGCACCGGCTCATCACCAGCGACCGGACCGTCCTCGACATCGCCGTCGAGGCCGGCTACGGCTCGCACGAGGCGTTCACCCGCGCGTTCCAGCGGTCGTACGGCGTCGCCCCGACCGCGGTCCGGCGGCGCCCGCCGTTGACCTTCCGCGAGCTGGAGCTGCCCTGCCCCAGCGGCGTCCACTTCCAGCCCCCCGGTGGCCTGCGGCTGCCGGCGGCACGTCAGGAGACCCCCATGAACGTTCTCCAACACCTCGTGGACCACCACGTCCAGACCCTCACCGCGATCATCGACCGCGCCGCCGCCCTCGACGACGAGGTGCTCGACCGGCCGGTCACCGTGTCCGTCGAGACCATCGACGAGCGGCCCACCCTCCGCTCGCTGATCAACGCCATGGTCACCCAGGAGGAGCACTGGCTGTCGGCGCTGCGCGGCGGCGAGTGGCCCGACGAGAGCGACCGGTCGGTGACCGGGCTGGCCGCCCGGCACGCGGTCGCCGGCCGGGACTGGCGGGCCTTCGTGGCCCGGACGCTGGCCGCCGGCACCCTGGCGGACACCTTCGTGGACACCACCTGCTCGCCGCCGACCACCCACACCCTCGGCGGCACCATCGGCCACGTGATCACCTTCGCCGCCGTGCGCCGGACCCTGGCCATCGGCGCCCTGCACAGCGCCGGCGTCACCGACCTCGGCGCCGGCGACCCCCGCCCCTACCTGGACGCCGCCGCAACCGCACCCGCCGGCTGACGCCTGCACCCGCCGGCTGACGCCTGCACCCGCTTGACCGACTCAGCCCGGCCTCCGCCGCGCGGGGGTGGCCGTCGCGGCTGCGGCGAAAGCGATGGCCCGGCGGGCGGGGCGGACCTAGGCTGACCGCCATGATCGATTCCGGGCTGCGTGACCGCGCCGGCCGCCGGGTGACCCTGCGGCCGGTGGACGACGACAACTGGCGGGCGGTGGCCGACGTCGCTCCCCGCGACGACCAGCGGAACTTCGTGCCCGCGCTGGCCGCCCGCTACCTGGTGCTGACCATGCGCTCGAACGTCTGGACCTCGCTCGCCGTCCACGCGGACGAGACGGTGGTCGGACACGTCATGTGGGGCGTGGACGACGACGGCTCCCGCTGGATCGGCGGCATGGTGATCGACGCCGCCGAGCAGAACCACGGCATCGGCCGCGCCGCCGTCCAGACCCTCACCGACTGGCTCGCCAAGGCCGGACAACCGATCCGCCTCAGCTACCACCCCGACAACACCGCCGCCGCCACCCTCTACCGCTCCCTGGGCTTCCACCCCACAGGTGCCATGGAGGACGACGAACTCATCGCCGAACTGACCCAGGCCTGACCCCCCCACCGGCCCCGTCCCGCTCCGTTGATCAAGAAGTTTGCGTCAGGGAGCGCCCGATTTC
>NZ_JBSSLX010000239.1:0-8217 GCF_053890995.1 Micromonospora sp. I033
GTGCGGTCGCGGGGGCGGGGAGAGTTGTAAAAGAGACAGGTCCGGGGTAGGCGGGAGGGCGCCCCGCCGCGCGCCACCGCCGCTGCCGATGAGCCGGTGATCGAACCGGCCCCGAAGCGGACCCGCCGGACGCCGGCTGCCAAGAAGGCGGCCCCGCCCAAGAAGGCCACCCCGGCGGCGCGGAAGCCTGCCGCCGCAGTCGACACTTCGGCGGCGCCTGAGCTGGCCGGGCCCGCAGAGACCGAGGAGTCCACAGCGGCAGCGCCGGGGGAGGCGCCCGGACCGGGAGAGCCGGCCGAGGCGTCCGGACCGCCAGAGCGGGCCGAGGAGTCCGGAACGGCAGGGGCGGCGGAGGAGACCGCCGCGCCGACGGAGACCGGTCGGCCCCGGAAGAGCACCAGGACCGCCCCGGCGAAGAAGGCCACGCCGACGAAACGGGCTCGCCGGGCCCCCACCGCTCCGGCCAACTCCGGCGAACCCCCCGCCGCACCGGCCACCACCGAACCCGCACAGGTCCACGCCGAACCGGCTGCCCCGCCGATACCGGCTGCCACGAAGAAGCAGGCAGAACCGGCAACCGCAGCAGACGCCCCGGCCGAGCCGACCGCCGGGCAGGCCTCCACCGAACCGGTCGCCGCGCAGGCCCCACCGGAGCCGGCTGAGACACAGCTCGACCAACATGAGCCACGAGACAGGGCCGAGCCGGCCACGACCCGATCCGCATCAACCGCTGCCGCAGGGATCACTCAGGTCAGTCGGCAGGTGAAGGAGCACGACCCCGGGCAGGGCTGGCGGGCGATCGGGGTGCGCGTACTCGATCATCCGGGTTTCGCACCGGAGCTGCTGGGCCCTCGCGGCGGTGGACGTTCTCGGGCCGCGTGCCGCCGGCTGGGTGGAGCGGACCCGCGACGCGTACCCGGACGCCGGCGCCGACGGGCTGGCCCGGCTGGTGACCCGGCGGTTCGTCCGGCTGGCCGGTACGGGCGGTGCGCTCGCGGCGGGCGCCGGCCTGTTCGCACCGGTGGCGGAGCTCACGGCGGTGCTCTGGACCCAGGCCAACCTGGTGCTGCATCTGGCCGCCGTCTACGGCCGGGACCCGGCGCATCCGGACCGGGTGGCCGAGCTGCTGGTGCTGACCCAGGTGCATCCGGACGCCGGCACCGCCCGGGCCGCGCTGGACGCGGCCCGCTCGGCGGGCGCTCCGGCGGAGGGAACCTGGTCCCGGGCGGCCGAGGCGGCCTGGCGGCTGGCCACCCCGCTGGCCGCGCAGGCCGCCGGCTGGCTGGGCCTGCGACTGGCCGCGCGGCTGCTTCCCGGCGCGGCGGCGCTTGCCGCGGCGACCGGCGACGCGACCGCCGCCGAGCGCCTGGCCGCCCGCGCCATCACCCTCTACCGCCCGCCCCGCGCCTGAGCCGCTCCACGCCGAACCGCCCCGCGATCTTGCAGTTTGGGCCCGCGTTCTGCGCCTTTGGTCCCTTCTGTCGAGGCACCAAGTGCAAGATCGCGCGCGGCCGGGCCGGCGGTCAGAGCCAGCCGAACCAGGACTTCGGCAGGAGGGCGTAGCCGACGAAGGCGACCACGTCGAGCAGGGTGTGCGCGACGATCAGCGGCCCCACCCGCCGGGTGCGCAGGTAGAACAGCCCGAACACCACGCCCATCACGGCGTTGCCGAGGAACGCGCCGAAGCCCTGGTAGAGGTGGTAGGAACCACGCAGCAGGGCACTCGCCGCGAGCACCGCGCCCAGCCGCCACTGGAGCTGCCGCAGCCGGGTGACCAGGTAGCCGACCACGATCACCTCCTCCAGCACGGCGTTCTGCACGGCGGCCAGGATCAGCACCGGCACCGCCCACCAGAGGGGCGGCAGCGCGGCCGGGACCAGGGTGGCGTTGATCCCGAGCTGGGCGGCCGCCCAGAACAGGGCCAGCCCGGGCAGGCCGATCAGCGCCGCCAGGCCCGCCCCCCGGGCCAGGTCCGACCCGGGCCGGGTGAGATCGGCCCCGAGCGCCCGTGCCGGGTCGCCGGGGTCACGCGCCAGCAGGTGTACGGCGAGCAGCGCCGGCAGCAGCGCGAAGACGATCCCGAGGAGCTGGTACGTCAGGTCGAGGTAGGGCCGGGCCGACACGGAGGTGTTCAGCGAGGCGGTCTGCTTCGACAGCCCGCCCGTGGCGGTCAGCTTGGCGACCAGCGAGACCAGGGCGTAGACGGCCGACTGGCCGAGGGAGAGGCCGAGCACGAGCAGCGTCTCGGTGCCCAGGGTCCGGCGGGAGACCGGGCGGGTGAGCTCGTCAACCGTCACCGGACCACTGTGCCGCACTCCGGGGCCGGTCGGCACGTCCCGCGGCCAGGTGAGCCGGTCGCACATTCTGTGCGACCGGCCGGCACGCTGCGTGGAGATTCTGTGGGGGCCGATCCGCCGGTCAGGAGAAGGAGCGTGCCCTCGTGGAGAACTTCGCGCGGCTGCTGAAGGAGAGCTGGACCCTGGTCGAGGAGGACCGGGAGCGGCTCAGCGGTCACTTCTACGCCCGGCTGTTCCTCCTCGACCCGGGGCTGCGCATGCTCTTCCCGGTGCAGATGGCCGGGCAGGGTGACCGGATCCTGGAGGCGATCGTGACCGCCACCCAGACGGTGGACGACCCGGAGAGCTTCGACGAGTACCTGCGCGCGCTGGGGCGGGACCACCGTAAGTTCCACGTCGACGCGAGCCACTACGAGACCATGGGCGTCGCCCTGCTGGACGCGCTGCGCAGCACCGCCGGGGACGGCTGGAACCTGGAGTACGACCAGGCGTGGCGGGAGGCGTACGCCAGCATCAGCGAGCGGATGCTGGCCGGGGCGGCGGCCGACGACAACCCGCCGTTCTGGCACGCCGAGGTGCTCACCCACGAGCGGCACGGCCCGGACACCGCGGTGCTGACCGTGCGTGCCCTCCAGTACCCGATGACCTGGCAGGCCGGCCAGTACGTGAGTGTCGAGGCGCCCCGCTACCACCCGCGGGTGTGGCGGACGTACTCGGTGGCGAACGCCCCGAACGAGGAGAACGTGCTGGAGTTCCACGTGCGGACGCCGGCCGGGGCCGCGGGCTGGGTCTCCGGGGCGCTGGTCCGCCGGACGAAGCCGGGCGACCTGCTGCGGGTGGCCGCGCCGATGGGCTCGATGACCCTGGACCGCGCCTCGACCCGCGACATCCTCTGTGTGGCGGGCGGGGTCGGGCTGGCCCCGATCAAGGCGCTGGTGGAGGAACTGACCCGGGTCAACCGGACCCGCTGGGTGCACGTCTTCTACGGCGCCCGCCGCTCGGCGGAGCTGTACGGGCTGCCCGACCTGGAGAAGCTGGTGGCCGCCCACCCGTGGCTGTCGGTGACCACGGCGTGCAGCGAGGACCCGGACTTCGACGGCGAGCTCGGCGACATCTCGGAGGTGGTCACCCGGTACGGCCCGTGGACCACGCACGACTGCTACGTGTCCGGCTCGGCCGCGATGGTCCGGTCGACCCTGCGCGCGCTGGCCGCCGACGACGTGCCGCCGGACAACATCCGCTACGACACCTTCGGCAACCTGTAGACCTTGCTCCCCCCGAGCCGGGTCGCGTGCCCCTGCCCCCTGGGGCACGCGACCCGGCCCCCCGTTCACCGGTGCGCGGGTCGGGCCGGCAACCGGCCCGCGTACCGGAGTTCCGGCGGTCAGTAGCGCCAGGGGTTGCCGGTCTCCCGGTATTCCTCGACCGGCACGAGCGGCACGCCGGGCGCCATCCGGTCGGCGTAGAGGCGACCCTCCAGGTGGTCGATCTCGTGGGCGACAAGCCGCGCCATGGCGTACTCGAAGGACGTGATGACCCGGCTGCCGTCCCACTGGGCGTGCTCGACGTCGATCCGCAGCGGCCGGGGCACCAGCCCGCGGTGGTCGAAGAAGGAGAGGCAGCCCTCGTACTGCTCGTCCGTGTCGGGGGAGCTGTCGACCACCCGGGGGTTGAGCAGCACGACGGGTTCGGCCGCCCGGTCGGCGGGGCGGACCAGGGCGGCGGCCCAGCCGAGCCCGAGCTGCGGCGCCGCGATGCCGACGCCCTTGCTGAACGGGTGCAGCTCGTCGAGGCGGACCAGCAGGCCGGAGAGCCGGTCGACCACGTCCCGGGCGAGCTGTTCCTCGCGCGGCAGGTCGAACTGGCGGGCGGGCTGCCGGAGCACGTCGTCACCGCGCTGCACGATGCCGACGGCGCGCATCCGGTCGCTGGCCCGGATCCGGGTGCCGGGGGGCGGGCCGTCGGGCTCGGCGTCGGGCGGCAGGCTGCGGAACCGCCACTGCATCCGGTAGCGGGCGTTCAGCGGCGGGTCGTCGGTCGCCCAGTCGAAGATCGCCCGGCCGCCGTCGTCGCTGCGCTGGATCGGGGTACGCAGCGGCCCCTCCTCGGCGGAGAGGGAGGTCTCGGCGCCCCACACCTTGGGGTCGAGGTCGGCGGGAAGGTCGAGGCGGACGGCGAGGTGCCGGGTGGGCAGGCGTACGGCGCGCTGGAACCAGGGCCCCCACTTGTCCCGCCCGACCCGGTACGCGTACTCGATGGTGACCCGGTCGCCGGGGTAGAGCGGGAACCGGCCCTCGTCGTTCTCGAACAGCAGCCAGATCTCCTTGAACGCGTCCCGGTCGTGCTTGGCCCGCCAGTGCATCGGCTCCCGCGCGCCCCCGTCGTCCCGGTAGGCCGTCAGTTGCAGCTCGGCGAAGGTGAGCGGGTGCTCCCGGTGGTGGCGGTTGGAGCGGCCCGGGTCGTTGGGGTAGCGGTCGACGGCGACCCGGACCAGATAGCGGGTGACCGGCTCGGTGCCGGCGTTGTACAGCTCCCGCCGGATGGCGCAGTGGTAGCCGCCGTCGTCGGTGTAGGTGAGGGTGGCCGACTCGCGCTCCACCACCAGCCCGGTGCCGGGCGGCAGCCACTGGCCGGGCACGGGCGGGTCCCGGTGCGCCCCGCCGGAGCGGCCGTGCCGCAGTTCGTCGTACTCGCGGAAGCGCTGCCAGATCGCGCCGCTGGCCTCCAGCACGGCCTCGGCGCGGCGGGCGAAGTCCTCGGTGGGCCGGTGCCGACGCCCCTCGACGTGGCTGACGTACGACGGGTCGAAGCCCATCAGCGTCGCCAACTGCTTCTTGGACAGGCCACGGCCGGTGCGGTGCCGGGCGAGTTCGGCCGCGAACGAGTCGGCGGCACGCTCGATCGGTGAGGTCGTCATCGGCTTCCTCGTACGCGGGAAGACCATTTTCACGTTGGGTGGCCGAACGTGTACGGAAACTGCCTCGTATTCGACATTCACCTTGACAATCCAGCGGTGCCCGTCGATGCTTGCGCGGCCCGCCACCCCGCTCGGCGGCGTTTTCCGCCCAGCTCGCCGGGTAGTACGCGATGGGCGACGGAGTGACCGGGACCTCCCCCCGGAGCCCACCGGGCCACTTTCCCTCCAGGGGAAGCTGTGGTTAGGCTAGCCTTAGTCCGGGCCGGCGACAGCCGGCGCCGCGAGGCGACCAGACAGGGGACGACCAGGTGACTGCGGTGATGCCGGGGCGGGACGTCGCCACCCCGTTCGCCCCGGTCACCGCGACCCTGCGGGCCATGTTCGGCACCGACGACCTGCCCGGGCTGGCGCCCGGCCTGCTGGTCACCGACGGCACGCCCCACTGGGCCCCGGCCACCCGGCTGGTCGACGGCACCCTGCTCCCCGAGTTCCTCCGGGCGGCGGGCCGGCGCTGGGGCGGCACCCCGCATGCCTGCGCCGCGCTGGCCTGGAAGTCCTACAGCTACTGGACGGCGTTGCCGGCGGTGCTCGGCTGGGCCTCGGCCCGGCGGGTGCCGCTGCTCGACCCGGCCGACGTGCTGGTCCACTTCGAGGACCACCACCAGCTGCTCACCCTCGGCCTGCGCAGCTCGACCCCGGTGGCGGTGCTCCCCGGCGACCCGCTGGCGCTGGCCGGCGCGCCGGGCGTCCGGGTGGTCGCCGACGAGGCCGCGCTGCTCGACGCGCTGCGCACCTCCCTGCTCGACGCCCACTTCGCCCCGCTGATCGCGGCCATCCAGGGCGAGGTCCGGATCGGCACCCGTACGCTGCTCGGCTCGGTCGCGTCCGGCATCGCGCACGGCATCCTGCGCGCCTCGGACGCGCTGCCCGGCTCCTCGACGGCGACCATCGGCACGCTGCTCGACGCGCTCGACCTGAGCGACCTGATCGAGCTGGTGCCCGGCCCCGCGGGCGAGCCGACCGTGCAGCGGCGCACCTGCTGCCTGGCCTTCACGCTGCCCCGGCCGAAGATCTGCCAGGGCTGCTGCGTCCGCCAGTCCTGATCCGGCCGCCCGCGCGGGCCCGTCGGTCGACCCCGGCGGCGGGCCCGTTCAGTCGACCAGCGGACGCACGTCCCAGAGCCAGACCCCGCCGGTGAAGGTCGGCGTGATCCCGGTCAGCTCGGTCATCCCCCGGTACAGCGAGCCGGCCTGCCGCAGCCGGGGGTCGAGGATCACCGCGCCCGCCCGCCAGTGGCGCAGGTCGTCCACGGCGGCCACCCGGTCCTGCGGGGTGATCGGCGGCACCGCGTCGGTCCGCCGGATGGTGGTGAAGAAGGTGCTGGTGGGGCGGGGCGGTGCGGTGAAGAGGGCGACCCGGCCGGCGCCGGGCCGGGTGTCCGGATAGAGGAAGTAGCCCCGGGCCAGCGGCATGTCCAGCCGGGTCTCGGCGGACCAGCGCAGCGGGACGGCGTAGTTGGTGTCGGGCAGCGGGAGCGTGACGATGCTGTGCCCGCCGGCCACGTAGGGCCGCCAGGCGCCGGAGGTGACGAAGCTCGGGGTCGGGTCGAGGCGCACCGAGGGCAGCGGGGTGGGCAGGAGCGGCAGCAGCGCCATGGTGAGCACGGTGGCGGCGGCGCCCTGGATCTGCCGGCGGCCCGCCGGGTGCCGCCGGGCCAGCCGCCGGACGTGCTCGGCGCCGAGCGCGAGCAGGATGCCGACGATCGGGGTGAGTGCCAGCGACCACCGGGTCGGCACCACCGAGTGCAGGATCGGCAGGTGCTCCAGCGCGGCCCAGGGGCCGGGGATGCCGGTGTCCCGGCCGTCGAAGTGGATCTCCCGGCCGAGCGAGAACAGCACGAACACCGCGCCGACGGCGGCCAGACCGAGCACCACGACGTTGCGGCGCAGCCACCAGACGAGCGCGACCACCAGCACGGCGAGCGGCCAGCCGAAGAAGGCGTTCTCCTCGGTGGCGTTCTTGGCCAGCCAGGCGCTGCCGCGCGCGTCCCCGGCGAGCGACTCCCGGGACCAGGCGACGTAGGAGGCCAGGTCGGTGCTGTAGCCCCGGATCAGCGTGGACAGCCCCTCGTAGGCACCGGGCCCGAAGAACTGCACGAAGAGCGGGTACGCGAGCAGGGCCCCGGAGAACCCGGCGGCCACCGCGAGCCCGGCGGCGAACGGCCGGGCCGCCGGACGCAGTTCGGGCCGGCCGAGGGCGAGCGCCAGCACCACGACGCCCAGGCCGATGGCGGTCATCAGCAGGATCTCCAGGTTGAGGAAGGCCTGCCAGACGATCAGCAACCCGAGCAGCACGCCGTTGCGCAGCCAGCGTCCCGGCTCGGCCAGCCGCAGCGTCCGCCAGACGAGCAGCGGCACCACGAACTGGCTGACGATGTTGGGGTGGGCGTTGGCGTGCGAGACCATGGCCGGCGCGAACGCGCAGAAGCCGGCACCCAGCCAGGCCGGCCCGCGGGCCCGGATCAGCACCCGGGAAAGGACGAAGTACCAGGCCACGCCGGTGGCGGCCATTCCCAGGGTGAGGAAGAGAAGAAATGACCACCGGGGCCCGAACAGGACGGTGACCGGCGTCATTGGCAATGAAACGGATAATACGGACGTATTTGCCATCAGATTGACGCTGTCCGGCACATTCATCCGGTCCGAGGTGAACGGATAGGCGAAATCGGTCACCACCCGCGCACCATGCGCCATCATCCACTCGAACTGCGCCTGATCGGTGCGGTTGTCCCGGACGCCGTTGGCCGGGTCCAGCCAGAGCCGCGCGGTGATCCAGAAGGCGAGCAGCACGAAGCTGAGCACGGCGACGACGTCGACCCACCTGCCCTGCCCCGGTCGTCCGCCCTCGTCGGGCCCGTCCTCGGCGGCACCACCCGGGGCGGCGTCCGATTCAGGAGTAGTCATGACAATTCAGAGCGTAGTCAGGGTATGGCAGGGCCGTGAC
>NZ_JBSSLX010000240.1:0-8201 GCF_053890995.1 Micromonospora sp. I033
GCTGTGACCGCGGGGGGACTCGGCGACGATCCGGTCCGGGTCCACCACCAGCACCGAGTCGAACTCCAGGCCCTTGGCCTGCTCGGTGGTGAGCACCACCACCCGGTTCGCCAGCTCCGGCTGCTCACCCACGGTCGCCTCGGGCAGCGCCGCGACGACCGCCTCGCCCAGCTCGGCCACCCGGCCGGCCGGCACGATCACCCCGAGCCGGCCGTCGGCCAGCCCGGCCGCCTCCCGCTCGGTCGCCTCGACCAGCTCGGCGGGGAGCCGGTCCGCCGCGACGGTACGGTCCCACGGCGGCACGCCGCCGGCGCGTACCGAGCGGGGTGGGCGCAGCGCCGGGTCGATCTCGGCGAGCACCTCGGCGGCGACCGCCATGATCTCGGCCGGGGTGCGGTAGCTGACGGTCAGCTCCGCCAGCCGCCACCGGTCCGCCACGTACGGCGCCAGAGCCTCCTGCCATGACGGCGTGCCGGCGAGCGCGCCGGTCTGCGCCACGTCCCCGACGATCGTCATCGACCGGCTCGGGCAGCGCCGCATCAGCAGCCGCCAGGCCATCGGCGACAGCTCCTGCGCCTCGTCGACGATCACGTGCCCGAAGGCCCAGGTGCGGTCGGCGGCGGCGCGCTGCGCGGTGGTGAGCCGGTCGGCCTCCTCCTGCCGCTCGGAGAGCCGGTCGGCGTCGATCAGGTCGGTGACGCCGAGGATCTCACCGCCGTCCGCCTCGTCCTCGACGTCGATCGAGCGGGAACCGCGCCAGATCTCCAGCACGCCCTCGGCGTACTCCCGCTCCAGGGCGCGGATCCGGTCCCGGCGGGCCGCGGCGGCGCGCTCGTCCTCGCCGAGCAGCTCGGCCGCCTCGTCCAGCAGCGGCACGTCGGCCGGCGTCCAGCCGCCCGGTTCCCGGTGCAGCGCCGCCCGCTCGGCGTCGGTGAGCATCGGCGCGGCGGCGGCGACCCGCTCCGGGGACGCGTACAGGTCGGCGAGCAGCCGCTGCGGGGTCAGCACCGGCCACAGCTCGTCCAGCGCGGCGCGGATCTCCGGCTCGTCGCGCAGCTCCCGGCGGATCTCGGCCCGGTCGGCCTCGGAGAGCAGGTTCTCCCCGCCGAGCGGGTCGGCGCCGATCCGCTCGGCCACCTGGTCGGCGAGCGCGTGCACGATCTCGATGTCGAACAGCGCCCGGGCCAGGTTGTGCGCGCGGCCGGCGCGGCGGACCCGGTCCCGCGCCTGGCGCACGGTCTCCGGGTCGAGGGTGAGGATCTCCCGCTGGGGCAGCTCGATCTCCAGCGGCTCCTCCGGCACCCACTGCCGGTCCCGGACGGCGTTGGCCAGCACCTCGGCGAGCACCGCGCGCCCCTTCAGCGCCGCGGTGGTCGCCGGCTCGGTGCGCCGGGCGTGCACGCCGGGGAAGAGATCGGCCTGCGTGCGCAGCAGCACGCCGGTCTCGGCCAGCGCCGGCAGCACCTGGGAGATGTAGCGCAGGAAGGTGGCGTTCGGGCCGACCAGCAGCACGCCCCGGGTGGAGAGCTGCTGCCGGTGGGTGTAGAGCAGGTAGGCGGCCCGGTGCAGCGCCACCGCGGTCTTGCCGGTGCCCGGCCCGCCCTGCACCACCATGACGCCCGGCAGGTCGGCCCGGATGATCCGGTCCTGCTCGGCCTGGATGGTCTCGACGATGTCGCGCATCCGCCCGGTCCGTCCGGCGTTCAGCGCGGCGAGCAGGGACGCCTCCCCGGTCACCTCCTCGTGGGCGGTGGGGGAGGCGGCGGCGATGTCCAGCACCTCGTCGTTGAGCCCGGTGACCTTGCGCTCCCGGGTCCGCAGGTGCCGGCGCCGGCGTACCCCCTGCGGGTTGGCGGCGGTGGCCAGGTAGAAGGCGCGGGCGGCCGGGGCGCGCCAGTCCATCAGCAGCGGGTCGTAGTCGCCGGAGGTGTCGAAGATGCCGATCCGGCCGATGTAGCGGCACGAGTCGTCGTCGCCGTCGAGGCGGCCGAAGCACAGGCCGGTCTCCACCGCGGAGAGCTGCTCGACCTGGTCGGCGTACATCCCCACGGCGGAGTCCCGCTGCGACCGGGCCTGCAACGTGCCGCCGGTGGTGCGCAGCTCCTCGGTGAGCCGGCGGGCGGCCTGGTCCCGCATACCGTCCAGCCGGTCGTAGAGCATCGAGACGTACTTCTGCTCGCGACCGATCTCGTCGTCCTGGTGCAGCTCACCCGACACGTCGGAGTGCGTTGACAAGCCGGCTCCTCATGGCTAAAATTGCGGCAGGAATGGCTCTGAGAAGCCATTCCTTTTTGTGTTTGAACTGAGAAAGATACCGCGCGGCCCGCCGTCGGACCAAGCCTCGCCGGCCGCCCACGACGACGTCACACCGCAGGCTCGCACACGAAAACGGGGCCCGGCCGGCACACGCCGACCGGACCCCGACAGGGCCCCTTCGCGGATCTCAGCCCTTCGCCGCCTGGTACAGCCGCTCCGGCCGGACCAGGCCGGCCAGCACCCGGCCGTCGTCGGTGAGCAGCACGCTGAACAGCTTGCCGGTCAGCAGCCGGCCGCTGCCCCAGTCACCGCTCACCCGCTCCAGCCCGCCGAGCACCTTCGCCAGCGCGTCCGCGTCCGGTCCCGCCGCCTCGCCCGGCTTCGCGGCCGGGGCGCCCGGCCCGGCCGCGTCGAGCTTCGCCACCAGCACGGTGGTCCAGCCGGTGCCGACGGTACGCACGTCCGGCCCGTCCGCGTCCCGATCCGCGGGGCGCTTGCCGGCCGCCGGCCCATGCCCGTCGCCCGCCCGCTCCTCGATGACCTTCACGCCCGGCGGCGGGTTGAACCGGAACTGGTCGGCGTCCGGGGTGCGGAAGTCGACCTGGGTGAACGCCACCTCGAACGCCGGCTCGTCCGCCCCGTCGGCGAGCACCTCGAAGCGCAGCGGCACGTGCTCCTCGGCGTCCAGCGCGATCCGCACCTGGTGCACCAGCGAGTCCCGGTCGCGCGGGGTCAGCACCAGCTCGTACACGCTGCGCCCGGCCACGGTGGCGGAGCGGCCGACGGTGACCGCGGTGCTCGGGTCGATGGCGGCGAGCGCCCGGTCGGCGGCGTCGGCCGGCGTGGCCGGCGCGGAGGCCAGGTCCTTCCCCTCCGCCGGCAGCGTCCGGTGCGACGCGATGTTGTCCCGGCTGCTCCAGGTCCAGACGTCGCGGCCGTTGCGCAGCACGTCCCGCTCGCCGAGCGTGTCGACCAGGGCGACCCGCTGCCGCTCCTCGCCGGCGTACCAGACCCGCAGGGTGTGCGTGCCGCTGATCAGGCTCGCCAGCTCGCCCCCGCCGGCCTTCCCGGCCAACTCGGCGATCGGCGGCAGCCCGAGGTCGGCCCGCTGCACGACCGTGCCGGAGAGCCCGTCGAGGCGGGACGTCCGGAGATCCTCCAGGAGCTGGGCGGCGGTACGCGGCGGCAGCGCCGGGTCGGCCCCGGCGGCGAACGTGCCGACGGCGGCGCCGCCCCCGATCACGGCGACCCCCGCGGTCACCGGGACCAGCCAGCGCAGCACGGCGCGGTTCTTCAGTACGGACATGGTGTGCACCTCCTGACGGTAGATGCTGCACCAGGGACGCTGTGAGCACGCTGAGCAGATTCCCTAGGGGGTGTCACCGGATGGCACCCTTGACCCGTGCGGTTGCTGGTGGTGGAGGACGAGACGCGGCTGGCCGCGTCCCTGCGGCGGGGCCTGCAGGCGGAGGGCTTCGTGGTGGACGTGGAGTCCACCGGCCCGGGCGGGCTGGACGCCGCGCGGCACGGCGACTACGACGCGATGATCCTCGACGTGATGCTCCCCGGCCTCTCCGGCTACGAGGTGGTGCGCCGGCTGCGCGCCGAGGAGCGCTGGCTGCCGGTGCTGATGCTCTCGGCCAAGGACGGCGAGTACGACCAGGCCGACGGGCTGGACTGCGGGGCCGACGACTACCTCACCAAGCCGTTCTCCTACGTGGTGCTGCTGGCCCGGCTGCGGGCGCTGCTGCGCCGCGGCGCGCCGGAGCGCCCGGCCGTGCTCTCGGTCGGCGACCTGCGGCTGGACCCGGCGCGGCGGCGGGTGACCCGGGCCGACGCCGAGGTCGCCCTGACCACCCGCGAGTACGCCCTGCTCGACTACCTGATGCGCCGCCCCGGCGAGGTGGTCTCCAAGACCGAGTTGCTGGACCACGTCTGGGACGCCTCGGTGGAGACCGCCCCGAACGCCGTCGAGGTCTACGTCGGCTACCTGCGCCGCAAGATCGGCCGGGACCGGTTGGAGACGGTCCGCGGCGCCGGCTACCGGCTGGCCACATGACGCGCTGGATCCGGAGCCTCCTGCCGCACCTGAACCTGCGTTCCCGGCTGCTCGCGCTCGGGGTGGTCGGGCTGATCGTCGGGTTCGCGCTCGGCGCGGCACTGCTGCTCGGCGCCCTCGGCTGGACGTTGCAGCGCGCGGTCGACAACGAGGCGCTCCGGACCGCGGACGCGGTCGCGCTGCTCGCCGCGGAGGACGCCCTGCCCGACCCGCTGCCGGTGGCCGGCGGGCAGCTCCGCGTCCAGGTCGTCGACGGTCAGGGCCGGATCCGGGCCGCCTCCATCGACGCCGACCGGCTGGTGCCGATGCTCGGTCCGGACCATCTGCGTGCCGGGGAGCGCCAGCGGCTGGTGGTGGACGGGCGGCGGGTCGGCCTGACCGGGCCGGTCCGGGTGGTGACCGTGCCGGCGGGCACCCCGGACGAGCCGCTCACCGTGCTGGTGGCCAAGTCGATGACCGACGTCCGGCACAGCCTGCACGTGGTGCGGAACCTGCTGCTGGTCGGCTTCCCGCTGCTGGTCGTCGGGCTGGCCGTGGTGGCCTGGCGGGTGGTCGGGGCGACCCTGCGCCCGGTCGAGGCGCTGCGCAGCGGCGCCGCCGAGATCACCGGCCGGGCCGGGGCGGAGCGGCTGCCCGTGCCGGCCGGGCGCGACGAGATCCAGCGGCTGGCCGTCACCCTCAACGACATGCTGGACCGGCTGGCCGCGTCCCGGGACCGGCAGCGGGCGTTCGTGGCCGACGCCGCCCACGAGCTGCGCAGCCCGGTCACCAACATGCGCACCGAGCTGGAGGTGGCCCGGCGGCTGGGGGACGGGACCGACTGGCCGGCGGTGGCGGAGAACCTGCTCGCCGACACCGAGCGGCTCAGCCGGCTGGTCGACGACCTGCTGCTGCTGGCCCGCCTCGACGAGCAGGCGGCCCGGCCGGACCGTCCCGCGCCGCCCGCCGTCGGCCCGGTGGAGCTGGGCGAGCTGCTGCGCGGGGTGGCCGAGCGCTACCCGTCCCCGCCGCTGCGCCTCACCCCGCCGCCCGGCCCGCTGTGGACCGAGGGGGATCCGGGGGAGCTGCGCCGGGTGCTGGTCAACCTCGTGGAGAACGCGCTGCGGCACGCGCACGGCGAGGTGCGGCTCGCGGTCACCGGCCCGCACGCCGATCCGCCGGTGCCGCGACAGCGCGGCGGGTCGGCGTACCACCTGGTCACGGTGACCGACGACGGGCCGGGGATCCCGGCGGCGGACCGCGAGCGGGTGTTCGCCCGCTTCACCCGGCTGGACGACGCCCGGGCGCGCGACGCCGGCGGCGCGGGCCTCGGCCTGGCCATCGTGCGGGAGCTGGTCCGGCGGGCCGGCGGCGCCGTCGAGCTGGCCGACGCCGCGCCGGGGGCGGCCGCGCCGGGACTGCGGGTGACGGTACGGCTGCCCGCGCTGGCCGAGCCGGAGGCGGACTGACCCGTCGGCCGTCAGCCGATGCGGTCGGCGAGCTGGCGCACGGCGGTCTGGTACGTCTCCTGGGTGTGGTACGGCCAGTGCCGCTCCAGCGGCGGTGGCACGGTGTCCATCGGGTCGATGTCCAGGCTCGACGGGTCGCGGAGCCGGACGTCGACCGAACCCGCCCCGGAGGCGTCGCAGCCGCCGGGGCGGTCAAAGATGATCCCTCCGACCGGGTCGGTGTCCCGCCACAGGTTCCGCCACCGCCAGTCGAGCCGGTCGCCCAGCTCGCACAGCGTCCGCCGGCTGAGGTAGGCGGGATAGAGGCGGGTGTAGAGCCGGCTCAGCGGGGATCCGTGGGTCAGCAGCGCCACCCGCCGCAGGACGTCCGGCGGCAGCTGCAGGATGGTGGCCGCGGCCAGGACGGAGCCGTGGCTGTGCCCCGAGATGATCACCTTGCCGCGCGCGGCGAGTGCGGAGACCCGCTTGGCGAGTTCGGGCACCGCCCGGGCGGCGTAGCAGGGCGGGGCGAAGGGGTGCACGGTACGGGGCCAGAAGTCGCCCAGGTCCCACAGGGCCGCCACCGTGCGTCGCGTCTCCGCCGACCGGTAGGAGCGGAAGGCGAGGATCATGAGGCCGATGACGAGGAGGCTGATGAGCCAGACCCCGCCGTCGGTCACGTACGCGGTCAGCAGCGTGGTCTGCGCCGGGTCCGCGCTGAGCCGGGCGACCAGTTGGGTGGGCCCGATCCCGATCAGGTCGAACGCGATGGTGGCCAGCCCCAGCGAGGACATCACGAAGAACGTGACGAGGATCGGGCCCAGTTCGTCGGTCACGTGGGAGCGGGCGATGGTCTCCCGGACGGCCTCGCGCCGGGGCACCGCCCGGGGTGTGACGTCCGGGTAGTCCCGCTCGACGATCCTGCCGGCGCGGTGCCGCCTCCGCCGCCGGCTGATCACGAGCGTGAGCGAGGCGGCCCCGGTGGCGATCAGCAGGGCGGCCAGGCTGGCCAGCGCGGCCCACCAGTAGGCGACCGGCGGGTCCAGGGGAGCGACACCCGGGGGGTCCGGCCAGATCGGACCGGGGAGGGAGCCCCGGTCGAGGAAGTCGGCGACCCGGAAGACCAGGGTGGCGGCGAACGCGCCGGCGACCGTCACCGAGGCCGCCGCCACGACGGGCATGCCGAGCCCGGCGAGGACGGACCGGCTCCCGGGCCGGGGCGCCACCGTGACGAGGGCCAGCACCACCAGCAGGACGCCCTGCGCCCCGAGCAGGGCACCCACCGCGCCCTCGTAGCCGGGCAGTTGGCCGGGCCGCGACTGGACGCCGCGGGCCAGGGCGGCGTAGCCGATGCTCAGCGCGCTCACCGCGATCGTGGTCGCCGACAACGGGCGCAACACGCGGCGGACCCGCCGCCGGGTGGCCGGGACGGGCAGGCAGAGCAGCACCGCGCCGCACCCGATCAGGCCGACGGCGGCGGCGAACAGCACCCGCCCGGCGACACCGTCCGGGAGGGAGGTCCCGGCGAGCAGGCTGGCGTCCAGCGTCCCGGCGCCGATCGCCACGTGGATCTGGCGCAGCCAGGCGGGTGTCCGCTCGTCGTCCCAGAATCCCGGGACGTCGAGGCGGTCGGGCGCCCGGGCGGCCTCCGGGTGCGGCTGGGGCGGGCGGAACCCCTCGAGCGCCCGCGTCGACCGTGCGCCGATGCCCCAGACGACGCGCAACGCGACAAGCGGGACGAGCGACAGCAGGGCCAGCCGGGGGCCGGCCGGCAGGTCACCCAGCCAGGACAGGTAGGGGCGGTCCGCGCGGCACCCGTCGTAGGGCACGCACTGCCAGCCGACGAGGTCCAGCGTCACCCCGACGACGGAGAGCACGAAGGCGGCGGTCAGCGTGCCGGCGAGCAGGCGGCACAGCACCCGGAACAGGCGGGACCGGCCGGTCGCGGCCGGGCGGAGTCGGATCGCCAGGTTGCTCAGCATGAACGGAAGCAGCAACAGCATGGACGCCGTCCGCACCGCGGCGCCCGCCGTCAGGGCACCCCAGCGGTACGCCTCGACCGCGATCCCGGGGGTGGCCCCGCCCGCTGCTCCGGCGCCCGGTCGAGGCCGGTAGAACCCCGCGTGGCGGTCCCCGGCGACCCGCTCCACGATCGGGTGGTCGAGGATCTTCTCCGCGGTCCCGCCGGACACCCCGTGCACCCTCAACTCGACGGCTTCGCCCTCCGGTGCTGTGCCCACGCGGACAGGGTCACAGACCGGCACCGGGCCCAGCGCCGATACGGCGCAATCCGCCAGGGTCAGCGGCGTCGCGTCGTGCAGACCGGGGCGGTCCGGGCGACCGTGTCGGTCGACCAGACCACCGCGACCGTGAAGCAGTAGTCGGTGGTGCGGTCGAGGCCGTAGGCGATGTAGTCGACCGAGCCGGCGGGCAGGGTCAGGAAGGTGCGCGGCGGCTGC
>NZ_JBSSLX010000241.1:0-7976 GCF_053890995.1 Micromonospora sp. I033
CGGTGCCGGCGAGGCGAGCCGACAACCGGGCAGACCCTAGCGAAATCGACACCGCGGGCGTTACCGCAACCGACGGCTCGTAAAGGGTCTGTTATAGATTTGAGATCATTGATGTACGGCGGGTGGTCGCCCGTCGCGCCGGGTGGTCCGCCCGGCCCCGTCGCGCTGTCGCGTAGCGTCTGAGGCATGTGCGGGAGCAGACGGTGACCCGGATCGTGGCCGGGACGCTCGGCGGCCGGCGGATCGCCGCGCCGCCCGGCGCCGGCACCCGGCCGACGTCGGACCGGGTCCGGGAGGCGCTGTTCAGCGCGGTGCAGGCCGAGCTGGATCTCGACGGGGCCCGCGTCGCCGACCTCTACGCCGGCTCCGGCGCGGTCGGCCTGGAGGCGCTGTCCCGGGGCGCCGGGCACGTGCTGCTCGTCGAGTCCGATCCCCGGGCCGCCCGGGTGATCCGGGAGAACGTCGCCGCGCTCGGGGCCGCCCCGGCCGCCCGCCTGGTCACCGGCAAGGTGTCGACCGTGCTCGCGGCCGGTCCGGAGGGCGGGCCGTACGACGTGGTCTTCGCCGACCCGCCCTACGCCGTACCCGGCGAGGAGATCACCGCGATGCTGGCCGCGCTGGTCGGCGGCGGCTGGCTGGCCCCCGACGCCCTGGTGGTCGTCGAGAGGTCCAGCCGCACCGGCCCGGTCGGCTGGGTGGAAGGCATCACTGCCGAGCGCAGCCGCCGCTACGGCGAGACCACCCTTTGGTACGGTCGCCGATCATGAGACGTGCGGTCTGTCCCGGCTCGTTCGACCCGGTCACCAACGGACACCTCGACATCATCGGCCGGGCGAGCCGGCTCTTCGACGAGGTGATCGTCGGTGTGCTGGTCAACCAGTCGAAGCAGGGGCTGTTCACCGTCGAGGAGCGGATCGACATGCTCCGCGAGGTGACCGCCTCGTACGACAACGTGCGGGTCGAGTCGTTCCGCGGCCTGCTTGTCGACTTCTGCCGCGCCCAGCACGCCAGTGTGCTGATCAAGGGCCTGCGCGCGGTCAGCGACTTCGACTACGAGCTGCAGATGGCCCAGATGAACATCGGCCTGGCCGGCGTGGAGACGCTCTTCATGCCGACCAACCCGCTCTACTCGTTCCTCTCCTCCAGCCTGGTCAAGGACGTGGCCAAGTGGGGCGGGGACATCTCCGCGCACGTCCCGGACGTGGTCCGCGAGGAACTCGTCGCCCGCCTGCGCCCCTGACCCCCCGCGCGCCGGCTCCGGTGGGGCGACGCGCCGGGTAGGGGTGGAGCGACGACGCTGGCCGACGCGTTACATGATGTGTGCAGCGCCGAACCCGGGCGCAGGCCGCATCATGTAGGTCGGCCGACGAACGACAGGAGTGAGGTACCGGTGGACCCGCTCGATCGCATCGACGAACTGATCGCCATGGTGGAGCAGGCCCGCTCCGTGCCGATGTCGCGCAACAACTGCATGGTCGACCGGGGCGAGATGATCGCCGCCCTGGACGAGCTGCGCGTGGAGCTTCCCGCCGACCTGCGCCGGGCCGCCGCGCTGCTGGAGGAGCGGGACAAGATCATGGAGGCCGGCAAGCGCGAGGCCGACCGGATCATCAGCGAGGGTGAGGCGGAACACGCCCGCCTGGTCTCGGTGAACGAGATCACCGTCTCCGCCGAGCACGAGGGCGCCCGGATCATCGCCGAGGCCCGGGCCGAGGCGCAGCGCCTGCGCGAGGAGGTGGACGACTACGTCGACACCGCGCTGGCCAACTTCGAGCAGTTCCTGACCAGGGCGCTCGCCTCGATAGAGCGTGGCCGGGACAAGATGCACGCGCTGCGGGAGATCGGCACCTTCGCTGGGGACGAGGCGGACCGACCGCTGCCCTTCTGAGCGCCGCTCCGGCAGCCGCGGCCGCGCTACCCTTGCCAGCGGCACGCGGGCCGGTGGCCGACAGCCGGCACCCGACGGGCCAGGGACGACGCCCCGGTTCGACGGTCCGCCGGTCGTCCAGGTAACCTTCTTTGTCGGCCTCTCACCCGGCCGGAGTCTGACTATGCCCAAACACACGCCAAGCACACTCGACCCCAGGTCGCCGCTGGTCCTCGACACGAGGGACCTGCCGCGTCGGCCTGGCGCGTTGCGTACGCATCGGCGCGTCGTGCCGGCACCGGCGGACCTCGGCGTGGAGTTGATCACCGTTCCGGAGGGTGCGGACCTCGACCTCGACCTGAGGTTGGAGTCGGTGTCCGAGGGCGTGCTCGTCTCCGGGACTGTCACCGGTCCCGTCAAGGGCGAGTGCGGGCGCTGCCTGCGCGAGATCGACGACTCGGTGGCCGTGACGATCCAGGAGCTGTACGCGTACGAGAACAGCACCACGGACGACACGACCGACGAGGACGAAGTGGGCCGGATGCAGGGCGATCTGATCGACCTGGAGCCGGCGCTGCGGGACGCGGTGGTGCTCGCACTGCCGACCAACCCGCTCTGCCGGGAGGACTGCCCAGGCTTGTGCCCCGACTGCGGGGTGCACTGGGACGATCTGCCGGCCGACCACAGCCATCAGCAGATCGACCCGCGTTGGGCGGGCCTGTCGCAACTGACCCGTACAGAGGAGTAAGAACCGTGGCCGTCCCCAAGCGCAAGATGTCGCGCAGCAACACCCGCGCCCGCCGGGCGAACTGGAAGGCCACGGCGGTCGCGACCGTGCCCTGCCCGCAGTGCAAGTCGGCCAAGCTGCCGCACGCCGCCTGCTCCGTCTGCGGCACCTACAACGGCCGTCAGGTCCTCGAGGTCTGACCGCCGAGTGACGTCCCCGACCACCGGTCGGGTGGCGCACGCACCAAGGCTCTCGCCCGGTGCCCCGGCTCCCGCCGCCGGCCGTTCCCCGGCCGGCGTACCGACGGAGCCGGGCACCGCGCGGATCGCCGTCGACCTCCTCGGCGGGGACGATGCTCCCGCCGTCGTGGTTGACGGCGCTCTGCGGGCGGTGCGTACCGACCCTGACCTGCACCTGCTGCTCGTCGGACCGACCGAGGTCGCCGACGGGCTGATCGGTGCGCTCGACCCGGAGCAGCGTTCCCGGGTCACCGTCCGCCCGGTGCGGACCGCCGTCGGCATGGCCGACCATCCCACCGCCGCCCGCGGCGAGAGCACCGTCCGCACGGCCGTGCACGCCGTCCGCGACGGGATCGCCGACGCGCTCGTCTCCGCCGGCTCGACCGGCGCCACCGTCACCGCCGCCGCGCTCGGCCTCGGGCGCTGGACCGGCGTCCGCCGGCCCGCCCTGGTCGCCACCCTGCCCGCCGTCGAGGGGCCGGTGGTGCTGCTGGACGTCGGCGGCACCCTGGAACCCGGCCCCGCCACCCTGGCCCGGCACGCCGTGCTCGGCGCCGCGTACGCGGCCGTGGCGCACGCCGTCGCCGCGCCCCGGGTCGGGCTGCTCTCCGTCGGCACCGAGGCGGGCAAGGGCGACCGCCTGCGCCGCTCCGCCGACCCCGCCCTCGCCGCCGTCCCGCTGCCCTGCGGCGCCCGCTACGTCGGCCTGGTCGAGGGCTACGACATCGCCCTCGGTGCCCGCGCCGACGTGGTGGTGACCGACGGCTTCACCGGCAACGTGCTGCTCAAGGCCATCGAGGGCGCGTACGCGATGGCCGGCGGGCCCCCGGCGAGCGGCGGCGCGCCGCGCGCGGCGGCCCTGCTCGGGGTGGCCGGCACCGTGGTGGTCTGCCACGGCGCGGCCCGGCCCGACGACGTCGCCTCCGGCATCGCCCTGGCCGCCCACCTGTGGCGCCGGGGCGCCACCGACACCGTCTCGGCCCTGCTCGACGACGTCCCGCACGATCCCGCACCTGACCGCAACGACACCGAGGTAGCACCATGACCAACGACAAGCGGCGGCGTGCTCCCGTCGGCCACCTGGAGGCGGCCTTCGGGGTGTCGCTCGACCCGGAGCTGCTGGAGCGCGCGCTGACCCACCGCTCCTACGCGTACGAGAACGGCGGCCTGCCCACCAACGAGCGGCTGGAGTTCCTCGGCGACTCGGTCCTCGGCGTGGTGATCACCACGGCGCTGTTCCACAACCATCCGGACCTGCCCGAGGGGCAGCTCGCCAAGCTGCGGGCCAGCGTGGTCAACATGCGTGCCCTCGCCGACGTGGCGCGCGGCCTCGGCCCGGACGGGCTGGGGGCGTACCTGCTGCTCGGCAAGGGTGAGGAGGCCACCGGCGGCCGGGACAAGGCCAGCATCCTGGCCGACACCCTGGAGGCGCTGCTCGGCGCGATCTACCTCCAGTACGGCCTGGACACCGCGGCCATCGTGATCCACCGCCTGTTCGACCCGCTGATGGCCGAGTCGGCCGGCCGGGGCGCGGCGCTCGACTGGAAGACCAGCCTCCAGGAGTTGACCGCCGCGCTGGGGCTGGGCGTCCCGGAGTACCGGATCGAGGGCACCGGCCCGGACCACCTCAAGACCTTCACGGCCTGGGTGGTGGTGGCCGGCAACCGGTACGGCGGCGCGGAGGGGCGCAGCAAGAAGGAGGCCGAGCAGCGGGCCGCCGAGTCGGCCTGGCGGACGCTCACCGAGCAGGCCGAGGCGGAGGCCGCCGCCAAGGCCGCCGCCGACGGGGTGGAGCCGGCGGGCGACCCCGCCGAGACCGGTGCCGGCCGTGCCTGAGCTGCCCGAGGTCGAGACCGTCCGGCAGGGGCTGGCCCAGTGGGTCATCGGCCGGCGGATCACCTCCGTCGAGGTGCGCCACCCCCGGGCGGTCCGCCGGCACGAGCCGGGCGGCGAGCACTTCGCCGACGTGCTGACCGGCCGGACGATCACCGACGTCCGCCGCCGGGGCAAGTACCTGTGGCTGCCGCTGGACAGCGGGGACGCTCTCGTCGGGCACCTCGGCATGTCCGGCCAGCTGCTGCTCCAGCCGGTCGGCGCGGCCGACGAGCTGCACCTGCGGGTCCGGTTCCGGTTCGCCGACGACGGCCCGGAGCTGCGCTTCGTCGACCAGCGCACGTTCGGCGGGCTCGCGGTCTCCGAGGGCGGCGCGGAGCTGCCCGCCGAGATCGCGCACATCGCCCGGGACCCGATGGACCCGGAATTCTCCGACGCCGGCTTCGTGGCCGCGCTGCGGAAGCGACGGACGGAGGTGAAGCGGGCGCTGCTCGACCAGACGTTGATCTCCGGCGTCGGCAACATCTACGCCGACGAGGCGCTCTGGCGGGCGAAGCTGCACGGCGCCCGGCCGACCGACGCGCTGACCGCCCCGGCGGCCACCCGGTTGCTCGGCCACGTGCGGGACGTGCTCGGTGAGGCGATCAAGCAGGGCGGCACCAGCTTCGACGAGCTGTACGTCAACGTCAACGGCGAGAGCGGCTACTTCGACCGGTCGCTGAACGCGTACGGCCGGGAGGGGGAGCCCTGCCCGCGGTGCGGTACGCCGATCCGGCGCGAGGCGTTCATGAACCGTTCGTCCTACAGTTGCCCGCGCTGCCAGCCCCGCCCCCGGGGCGCCCTCCGGGGATGACCCCGAGCCGGCTCGGGGTTGCGCCGGTGTGCCGCACCGGCGGCGGCCCGGCGGGTCCCCCGGTCGTACCCTGAAAAGTCCTTTCTGCCCGGTTGGCGGACCCGGTTCCGGCCGCCCGGCCGGAGCCGACCGGATGGGGGACGAGCGGGGGCCGTTCCCCGATGTCCGGGCCCGCACCGCTCCCTAGCGTCAGCAGACGTCGGCACAGGGCCGACGTCTGGAGGGGGATCCCAGGTATGGGCAGGCGACCGGTGACCGTGCGGCTGGCACGGTGGAGTGCGGAGCACCCGTGGCGGGCCATCGCGCTCTGGGTGGTGTTCGTGGCGGTGTGCTTCGTGGGCGGCAACGCCGCCGGGCTGAACGAGGCGACCGACGACGACCAGGCGATCGGCGAGTTCGGACGGGCGCAGCTGATCGTCGACAGTGGCGGCTTCCACGAGCCGGCCACCGAGAACGTGCTGATCACGCCCCGCTCGGGAACGCTCGACCAGGCCGCCGCGAAGGCCGCGGCCGACGACGCGACGGCCCGGCTGCGGCAGGTCGACGGGGTGACCTCGGTGGGCGCGCCGATGCCGTCCCGGGACGGCAACGCGCTGCTCGTGCCGATCACCATGTCGGGCGACCCGGAGACCGCCTCCGACCGGGTGCAGCCGCTGCGCGACACCACGGCGAAGGTCCAGGAGGCGCACCCGGCGCTGCGGGTCGAGCAGGTCGGCGGCCCGTCGATCGGCAAGGCGCTCGACGACACCCTCGGCAAGGACTTCAAGCGGGCCGAACTGCTCAGCCTGCCGGTCACCCTGGCCATCCTGATCATCGCGTTCGGCGCGCTGATCGCGGCCGGCGTGCCGGTGCTGCTGGCCCTCTCCTCGGTGGCCGCGGCCATGGGGCTCTCCACCCTCGCCTCGCACCTGGTGCCGGCCACCGACACCACGGCCAGCGTGATCCTGCTGATCGGCATGGCGGTCGGCGTGGACTACTCGCTGTTCTACGTCCGGCGGGAACGCGAGGAGCGGGCCAAGGGCCGATCCGGGCTCGACGCCGTGGAGATCGCGGCGGAGACCTCCGGGCACGCCGTGGTGGTCTCCGGCACCGCCGTGATCATCTCGATGGCCGGGCTGCTGCTCGCCCAGGACGCCATCTTCTCGTCACTCGCCGTCGGCTCGATCCTGGTGGTCGCGGTCGCGGTGATCGGCTCGCTGACCGTGCTGCCGGCGCTCCTGGCCAAGCTGGGCCGCTGGGTCGACCGGCCCCGGGTGCCGCTGCTGTGGCGGCTCACCGCCCCGCGCGTCGGGCGCCACGGCCAGCCGGCCCGCCCCCGGTTCTGGCCGGCCGTGCTGAAGCCCGCGCTGCGCGCGCCGTTGGCCACCCTGGTGGTCTCGGTCGGGCTGCTGCTCGCCCTGGCCGCCCCGGCGCTGGGCATGAAGCTGAAGTTCCCCGGCATGGAGGACGTGCCCCGCACGACGGCGGCCATGCAGGCGTACGACCGGCTCACCGCCGCCTTCCCGAGCAACGGCACCAGCCACACCGTGGCGGTGCGGGCACCGGCCGAGCAGGCCGACCGGGTGCAGGCCGCGCTCACCGGGCTCGCCGACCGGGCCGCCGCCGACCCGCTCTTCGCGCCGGCCGAGGGGGACGGCCCGAAGATCCAGGTGTCGGCCGACCGGCGGGTGTCGGTGCTGGAGGTCGCCACGCCGTACGCCAGCCGCACCGACGAGGCGTCCCGGTCCCTGCACGAGCTGCGGCAGGACCTGGTCCCGGCCGCGCTGGGCGGCATCCCCGGCGTCGAGTACGCGGTCGGCGGCGGGGTGGCGGCCAGCGAGGACTACGCGGACCACATCTGGGCGAAGCTGCCCCTGGTGGCGGCCTTCGTGCTGGCGCTCACGTTCCTGGTGATGGCCTGGACCTTCCGGTCGGTCGTGGTGGCGCTCACCTCGATCCTGCTGAACCTGCTCTCCGCCGGAGCCGCGTACGGCCTGCTGGTGCTGGTCTTCCAGGGCACCTGGGCAGAAGGGCTGCTCGGCTTCACCTCGATGGACGCGATCGTCACCTGGCTGCCGATGTTCCTGTTCGTGGTGCTGTTCGGGCTCTCCATGGACTACCACGTCTTCGTGGTCAGCCGGATCCGCGAGGGGATCCGCCAGGGGATGTCGAACAAGGACGCGGTGGCCTACGGGATCACCTCCTCGGCGGGGGTGGTGACCAGCGCGGCGATCGTCATGGTCGGGGTCTTCTCGATCTTCGCGACGCTGAGCACCATCGACTTCAAGCAGCTCGGCATCGGGCTGGCCGCGGCGATCCTGCTGGACGCCACGATCATCCGGGCGGTGGTGCTGCCCTCGCTGATGACCCTGCTGGGCGACGCGAACTGGTGGGCGCCGCGGTTCCTGCGCGGCCGGGCGGCGACCCCGCCGGCCGAGCCGCCCGCGCCGGCACCGGAGCTGGTCGGCGTGCGCTGAC
>NZ_JBSSLX010000242.1:0-7945 GCF_053890995.1 Micromonospora sp. I033
CTCACCTGGGCTCGATTCCCGTGCCCGCGCTGATTGCCCGTCACCGGCCCGGCCATGCGCCGGACCCGGGTACGCCACGCGGCCGGCAACCCACCGTTGACGTGGGACGCCGACCGCGGGCGGGTCACCTGCCGGCCATGGCCATCTGTCGTTTGTGCGCGCCCATCCCGGTCATCCTGCCGATCGCCGCCGGGGCGGTCGCCAGCCCGCCGGCCCGGCCGAGCAGGCCCCGGAACACCTGTCCGGGCTTCTGCTGCTCGCCCATGTACGCCGACACCACCACCAGCGCGCCGGTCATCGCCGGGATCGCCCACTGGAGCAGCTTCATCTGCCGCTGCGAGGCGGCGACGTTCGAGGGCGTCTGGTAGTTCGGCTCGGTGGCCCCCTCGACGGGCGGCCCGCCCGCCTTCTGCAGCCGCATGCCGAGCAGCCGGCTGTAGCCGGTCACCGCCAGCGCGCCCACGGTCAGCGCCGTCTTCACCGTGCTCATCTTCGCCACCCCGGCCTGGCTGGCCACCCGTGGGCTCTCGGTAACCAGCTCGCCGACCGCGCCGGCCAGGTGCGCGCCGATCGCGGCCGCGTTGACCGGCGTCCAGCGGGCCCAGCCGGCCGAGGCGATCGGCAGCCGCTGGGTCGAGTCGTTGATCTTCGCCGCCGCGCCGTTGACGCCGAGCGCTCCCATGAGTGAGCCGCCGAACCAGGCCGCCAGGCCCAGATCGTGCATCGAGCGCAACGCGGTGTGCCGTTCGGACATCCTTGATCCCCCTCCGCCGTGTTCGGGCGGTGCGGCTTACCCACCTTCGGCGCGGCTACGCACCCGTTCTCCGGGTGGTGGCTCCACCCGCCGGGTTCCGGCCCGGCCGTCCCCGGCGTCCCGGTCAGCGGGGCGGCAGCGAGCCGGCGAACGCGGCGACCCGGGCGGCCAGCGGGGTGGCGGCGCGTACCCAGGTGAAGTGGTCCAGCGGGGCGCCCGCCTCGGCGACGGTGTAGCGGTGCCGGGTCACCGGCGCGCCGGTGAGCTTGCCGCACAGGTGGTCCAGCGTCTCGTGCGGCGTGTACTGGTCGTCGTCGACGCTGACCGCGAGCACCGGGGTGCGGACCCGCCGGACGGCCGCCTCGGCGTCGACCCCGTCCAGCACCGGGAAGCGCCCGGTCCGCGCGGTGTACGCCCAGTCCCGGATCACCCCGCGCGCCTGCCGGCCGCCGAACCCCCAGCCGGGCCAGACGCCGAGCAACCGGGCGGTCGCCGCGATGCCCTGGGTGTACGGCAGCACGCCCCAGCCGCGCAGCCCCGGGTACCCGCGCCACCAGGGGATGCCCACCGCCACCAGGGCCAGCCCGTCCACCCGGTCCGCGTCGTGCAGCGCCTGGTGCAGCACCGCGACCTGGCCGCCGAGCGAGTGCCCGAGCAGCAGCCGGGTCCGGCCGTCGAGCCGGGGCTTGAGCGCGTCGAGCACCGCGCCGACGTCGGTGGCCAGCTCGGCGTAGCCGTACCGGCAGCCGCGGGTGGGGATCGGGGTGCTCTCGCCGGTGCCCCGCAGGTCGGCCACGACGACGGCCAGCCCGGCGTCGCGCAGCGCGGCGGCGAACGGCCGGTAGTAGCGGGCGCGGACCCCCATGGCGGGCCAGATCACCACCACCGGCGCCCCCGGCGGTCCGTCGGGCTCCGGGTAGACCTGGACGCCGATCCGGGCCCCGTCGACGTCCACGAACTCCTGCGTGTACTCCCCGCTCACCGGCCCAGCCTACGGCGCGAAGCTACCGGCGGGTAGCAAGGGGTGGTCGGCCGCCGGAGCGCGCCGGTTCGCGCGCCGCCGGCTGCGCCGGAACCAGGAGCGCGGCCACCGCCCGGGTCCGCGACCGGGCGGCCGCGGTCACCCGGTCCACGGCCGCCAGCACCGCCGGCACGTCCAGCTCGGCCAGCGCCGGATGCGGCGCGGGGCCCGCGCCGGCCGGGCGCGGCCCGACCCAGAGCGCCTCGTGCCAGGGCCGGTCCGGCGGCGGCCCCCACCAGGCGGGCGGCACCGGACCGAAGAGCAGCACCGACGGGGTGGCGAAGGCGGTGGCCAGGTGGGCGACGCCGGTGTCGCCGCAGACCACCAGACGGGCGTGGGCGACCAGGGCGGCCAGCTCGCCGACGTCGGTCGCGCCGGCCAGCACCGCGTCGGCCGGCAACCCGGCCCCGCGGGCCACCTCGACGGCGAGGCCCCGCTCGCCGGCGCCGCCGGTCACCACCACCCGGTGGCCCCGTCCGGCCAGCTCCCGGGCCACCGCCGCGAAGCGCTCCGGCGGCCAGCGCCGCTGCGTCGCCTTGGCGCCCGGGTGCACCACCGTCACCCCGGTCGGCAGACCGCCGGGCCCGGGCCGGCGCAGCGCCAGGTCGGTGCGGTCGGCCGGGATGCCGTACCAGCCCAGCATCCGGCACCACCGGTCCACCTCGTGCTCCTCGGCCCGCCACGGTGGGCCGTCGGGCCAGCCGGCCTCGGCGTTGGCGAAGGCCAGCAGTCGCCGCGGCCGGACCTCGGCCAGCATCCGGTGCGACTGCGGACCCCGGCCGTGCAGGTTCACGGCCACCGCCGGCGGCGGGCCGGACCACGCGAGGTGGCCCAGCCCGTCCGCGAAGACCTGCCGGTCCACGCCCCCGACCAGCTCGACCAGCGGGGTCAGCCAGCGTGGCGCGACCAGCGCCAGCTCGCCATCGGGGTACGCGGCACGTAGCGCGCGCAGCGCCGGCACCCCGGTGGCGAGGTCGCCGACGCCGAGCGCCCGGAGGACGAGGATCACGGGTACGAGGACTCCTGCTCGGCGCAGACCACCAGCTCGCGTACCGCGCAGCCGGGCGGCTGGGAGAGGGCGAACAGGACCGCCTCGGCGGTGTCCGCCGGGTCGTTGAGAATGGCGTCCGGGCCGGGCTTGTACCGCTCGTCCCGGTCGTCGAAGAACGCCGTCCGCATGCCGCCCGGGATGAGCAGCGTGACGCCGACCCGGCCGGCCAGCTCCGCGGCGAGCGCCCGGGTGAAGCCGACCACCCCGAACTTCGCCGCGCAGTAGGCTGTCGCGTCGCTGACCGCCTTGACGCCCAGCGTGGACGCCACGGTCACCACCGTGCCGTGCGCCCGCTCCAGGTGCGGCACCGCGGCCCGGATCACCGCGGCGGTGCCGAGCAGGTTGATCGTGACGATCCGGTCCCAGGTCGCGCCGTCGACGTCGGCCAGCCGGCCGGGCACGTCCATGCCGGCGGCGGTCACCACACCGGCCAGGCCGCCGGCCTGCTCGGCGAGCTGCCGGGTGGCCGCCTCGGCGGCGCGGGTGTCGGCCAGGTCGCACTCGACCCAGGGCACCCCGTCGGCGGGCGGCTGCCGGTCCAGCACGTACGGCCGCCCGCCGGCCTTGCCCACCGCGGTCACCACGGCCGCCCCGAGGCCGCTCGACCCGCCGGTGACCAGGACCGCCCGCCCGTTCATGTCCCTGCTCATGCCGGCACTCCGCTCCGCTCCGTGCCGCCCTGAGGCGCACTGCGTTGATGATTCGCTCGCTGACGCTCGCTCATACCGCTCCCTTGATCAGGTGGAGGCCGCGCTGGCGCGCGGCGGAGATGGTGCCGGTGGTGGACCGGCCGGTCAGGAAGGGGACGGTGACGACCCGCCCGCCCCAGCGGCGCACCAGCTCCGCCTCGGGCAGCTCGGGCGCGCCGTCGCCGGCGTAGTCGCCGCCCTTGACCCAGACGTCGGGGCGGAACCGGGCGAGCACCTGGTGCGGGGTGGGCTCGTCGAAGACCACCACCGCGTCGACGCAGTCCAGGGCGGCCAGCAGCCGGGCCCGGTCCTGTTCCGGGTTGACCGGGCGCTCCGGCCCCTTGAGGCCCCGGACACTGCGGTCGGAGTTGAGGCAGACCACCAGGCAGTCGCCGAGGCGGCGGGCCGCCTGGAGGGTGGCCAGGTGGCCGGCGTGCAGGATGTCGAAGCAGCCGCCGGTGGCGACCACCGTGCCGCCGTCGGCGCGTACCGCGGCCACCAGCTCCTCGGCGGTGCGCGCGGCGGCCGGCGCGGCGGGCGGCTCCGGCGTTCCGTGCAGGCCGGCGGCACCGCCGGCCGCCACATAGCCGCACGCCGCCTCGACCGCCGCCTGCACCGCCTCGGCGACCGACGCGCCGTCGCCAAGCGCCAGCGCGGCGGTGGCGGCGAACCGGTCCCCGGCGCCGCAGGTGTCCTCGACGTGCTCCAGGGTGGACGGCGGCGGCACGACCAGCGGCGTGCTGCCGGAGTGGCAGAGCACCGCCCCGTCGGGCCCCATGGTCACGGCGACCGCGCCGACCCGCCACCGGCGGCGCAGCTCGTGGCCGGCGCGGGTGGCGGTGGAGAGCGCCGAGCCGGCCCCCGCGTCGCCGGTGAGCCCGCGCAGCTCGGCGAGGTTGGGCGTGGTCAGCCGGGCACCGGCCACCGCGGCCGGGCCGCGCGGGTGCGGGTCCCAGACCACCGGGGCGGCCGCCTCGGCCAGCGCCGCGCGCAGCGTGGGCTGCCGGGCCAGGCCGCGACCGTAGTCGCTGACCAGGATGGCCCGGGCCCGGGCGAGCAGCTCCAGCACGGCCTCGGTCGGCTCGCCGGGTGCCTGCGGCTCGCCGCCCCGGTCCAGCCGGAGCAGCGTCTGCCCGCCGGCACGGAGCCGGATCTTCTCGGCCGTCGCGCCGGGCAGGCGCATCGGGTAGACCGCCACCCCCGCCCCGGCCAGCAGCTCGGCCAGGCGGGCCCCGCCGGCGTCGTCGGCGAGCGCGGTGACCAGCGCGACCTCGGTTTCCTGCGCGGCGGCGAGCAGTGCGGCGAGCCCGGCCCCCCCGGGCCTCTCGGTGGCCGATCGCTCGTCGAGCACCGGTACCGGCGCGTCCGGGGCGACGCGCCCGACCACACCGGTGACGTCCCGGTCCAGCAGCGCGTCGCCGACCACCACCAGCGGCCCGCTCACCGCTCCACCCACCCGGTGCCGGTCGAGCCGTTCCGGTGGTGCCCGTCGGCGCCGTGCCCGTTCGGGCCGTGACGCCCGTTGCGACCGGGCGCGGTGCCGGTGAGCGGCACCGCCCCGTCCACCGCCGCCAGCACCAGGCCGTCCCGGCCGGGCCGGTCGTGCCGGCCGCGACCGTCCGGCCGCTCCGGAGCCGACCCTCGGGGCGCCGACGGGGCCGACCGGGCGTACGTGCCGGCCCGGGGCGTCGGGACGGAGGCGGTCGGGAGCTGCCGGATCAGCGGCAGCGCCTGGTCGACGTACTCGCAGAGCAGGTGTGTGGAGACCAGGTGCAGCTCCTGCACCACCTGGCTGTCGGGGGACGGCACGGCCAGCGCGTCGTGGCACAGGTCGGCGAGGGGATTGGGGGCGGGGCCGGTGAAGGCCCAGCAGCGCAGGCCGGTGTCGTGGCCGGCGCGGGCGGCGGTGAGGAGGTTGGTGCTGGTGCCGCTGGTGGACATGAGCAGGAGGATGTCGTCGGGTCGGCCGTGGGCGCGGACCTGGCGGGCGAAGACCTCGTCGTAGCCGTAGTCGTTGCCGATGGCGGTGAGTGCGGAGGTCTCGGCGTGCAGGGCGATGGCGGAGAGGGGTTCGCGGTCGTCGCGGAGTTTGCCGACGAGTTCGGCGGTGGGGTGTTGGGCCTCGGCGGCGCTGCCGCCGTTGCCGGCCACCAGCAGCCGCCCGCCCCGGGCCAGCGTCCAGGCCAGCTCGGTGCCCCAGCCCGCCAGCCGCTCGGCCTCCCGCCGGTACGGCAGCAGCGCCGCGGCCAGCCCGGAGAGGTGGGCGTCGAGGGTGTCGTGGTGGGTCATCAGGCCACCGCCGACGCCGGCCGGGACGCCGTGCTCAGCGCGGCGTAGACCGCGCCGAGCTGCTCGGCGCAGCGCTTCCAGGAGTACCGGCTGCGGATCCGGTCGAGCGCGGCCGTGGCGTACGCGAACCGGCGGACCTTGTCGGCCAGCAGCCGGCGCAGCGCGGTGCCGAGCGCGCGGGGGTCGCGCGGCGGCACCAGGTCACCGGTGAGCCCGTCCACGACGGTGTCCGCGATGCCGCCCACGTTGGTGCCGATCACCGGCACCCCGCAGGCCATCCCCTCCAGCGGGGTGAGCCCGAACGGCTCGTACCAGGGGGCGGCGAGCAGCACGTCCGCCGAGCGGTACCAGGCGCCCATCTCCTCGCGCGGCACCGCGCCGACCAGCTTCACCCGGTCGGCCACGCCGCACGACTCCGCCAGCGCGGACAGCCGCCGGGCGAACGAGTCGGCGGGGAGCAGGTCGGCCGGCGGGCCGCCGACCACCACGCACTCGGCGTCCGGCACCGCGGGCAGCGCCCGGACCACCTCCAGGAAGCCCTTGCGTTCCACCATCCGGCCGACGGTGAGGATGCGCGGGCGGGCCGGGTCGCGCGGGGCGACCGGCCCGTCGGGGCGGAACACCGCCTGGTTGACGCCGGACGGGACCAGCGCCATCCGGGACCGGGGCACGCCCATCCGGACCAGCTCCCGGACCTCGTCCTCGCACTGCACGATCACCCGGTCCACGGCCCGGCCGAGCGTCCGCTCGTAGCCGATCCGCCCTGGTGGACTGGTGTCCTTGGCGCCCTGGTGCCGGCGCTTGACCGTGCCCAGCGCATGGTAGGTCAGCACGGTCGGCACCCCGGTCCGCCGGCCGGCGTGCACCGTGGCCAGCCCGCTCATCCAGAAGTGCGCGTGCGCCACGTCCGGGGTCCAGTCGCCCCGCCGCCAGGTGTCCGCCAGCCAGCTGCCGAACTCACCCATGTACGGCAGCAGCTCGTCCTTGGGCACCCGCCGCGCCGGCCCGGCCGGCACGTGGCACACCTGGTAGCCGTCCGAGGTGGACACCGACTCGGGCAGGGTGGTGGCGTCCCGGCGGGTGTAGACGCGGACGTCGTGCCCCTCGCCGACCAGCGCGGCCGCGAGTTCCGCCACGTGGGTGTTCTGGCCGCCGGCGTCCTCCTCGCCGAGGACGGCGAGCGGGCTGGCGTGCTCCGAAATCATCGCGATGCGCATGTCTCCTCCTTCATGATCCGGTCCCAGTCGGCGAGGAACCGGTCGAGCCCGAAGCGTTCCTTCATCACCTCCCGTGCCCGCGCCCCCATCCGGTACGCGGCGTCGCGGTCCCCGGCGAGCCAGCGGGCCGCCTCGATCAGCGTGTCCACCCGGGTGGACAGCACCCCGGCGTCGGCCGGTACGGCGTCCACGGCCTCGGTGGTGGCCAGCGCGACCACCGGCATGCCGATGGTCATCGCCTCGATCAGGCTCAGCCCGAGCGACGTCCAGCGGCACAGGTGCAGGTAGGCCCGCCGCCGGGCCACCTCGGCGTGCATCCGGTCCTGCGGCGGGTCGTCGTGAACGGCCAGCCGGTCCGCCGGCAGGCCGAGCCGCTCGGGCAGCCCGGTCACCCCCATGCCGAAGACGTCCAGCGGGGCGACCGCGGCGAAGCGCGGCATCAGGTCGGTGCCGGTGACCCGCCAGCGGCGTACCGGCTCGTTGGTGACCACCGCGAGCCGATCCAGCTCGCCGGTCCACTCCACCTTCGGCGGCACGATGCCGTGCTCGACGACCGCGGTGCGGGTGCCGCCGTTGTCCCAGAACAGCTCGTTGAAGTGGGTGACGTGGGTGAGCAGCAGGTCGTCCCGGTCGGCCATCGGGTGGCGGGTGTTCGGCACGTCGCCCTTCGGGGTGTTGTGCTCGACGTAGATCGCCGGCACGTCCCGGCCGGGACGGCGGCCCAGCCACCGCCCGGCCAGCTCCAGTTCCTCGGGCCGTTGCAGCACGACCAGGTCCACCTCGGCCCGCCCCAGCTCCTCCGGGGTCACCTCGACGGCGTTCTCCGGCCAGGCGTAGGTGCGCGCCCGACCCCGCCCGTACGGGCCGCGGTCGGGCGTGACCGGCACCAGGTACCGGTGTCTCCCGTGCACGAACGACGTCGTC
>NZ_JBSSLX010000243.1:0-7912 GCF_053890995.1 Micromonospora sp. I033
CGGTGCTGTCCACGCTGCTCACCGCGGCGCTGCTGGTGGTCGTCGGGCTCTACCTCTGGCAGCGGCTGCGGCCGCTGGAGGTCGAGGGGGTCACCGTGGCGGTGCCCCGGCCACCCGGCGTGGCCTGCGACGTCACCGTCGACGTGGTGGCGACCGTACGCACCAACGGGCGCGGCGGGGCGATCCGCTACCAGTGGTTCCGCTCGGACGCGCCGCCGGGCGGGCTGCTCACCGAGCGGGTCGGCCGCGGCCAGCGGACCGCCACCCTCACGCTCAAGTGGACGTTCAGCGGGGTCGGCGCGACCACCGGGACGGCCACCGTCAACATCATCGAACCGTCGCCGGTGCAGGCCGGCACGCAGGTCCGCTACCGCTGCCCCGGGGGCTGACCGCGTTTCCCCGACACCCGCCCAGGGTAGCTCCAAGTCAACCGACCCTGACCCTGTGCGTGGAGGCCCTTCGATGAAAGACAACTTCGGGGACGCGGTGGGTGACGCGTTCCGCTCGGTGATGCTGTTCCTGCCCAAGGCGGTCGCCTTCGTCGCCATCCTGGTGGTGGGCTGGCTGATCGCCAAGGCCGTGCTGAAGATCGTGGACAAGGTCCTGGAGCGGGTCCACTTCGACCGGGCCGTCGAGCGCGGCGGCATCAAGACCGCCCTCGCGCGCTCGAAGTACGACGCCAGCGACATCGTCGCCAAGCTGGCCTACTACGCGGTGCTGCTGGTCACCCTCCAGCTCGCCTTCGGCATCTGGGGCCCGAACCCGATCTCGGACCTGATCGCCGGCGTCGTCGCCTGGCTGCCCCGGGCGTTCGTCGCCATCGTCATCGTGGTCGTGGCCGCGGCCATCGCCCGGGCGGTGAAGGACATCATCTCCAGCGCCCTCGGCGGCCTCTCCTACGGCCGGGTGCTCGCCAACATCGCCTCGGTGTTCATCCTCGGGCTCGGCGTCATCGCCGCGCTCAACCAGATCGGCGTCGCCACCACGGTCACCACCCCCGTGCTGATCGCCGTGCTCGCCACCGTCGGCGGCATCCTGATCGTCGGGGTGGGCGGCGGCCTGGTCCGCCCGATGCAGAGCCGCTGGGAGAACTGGCTGGCCCGCGCCGAGGAGGAGTCGCGGACCATCGCCACGCACGCCCGGGCGTACCAGGCGGGGCGCCGGGACGTCGAGGCGCGGTTCGCCGGGCCGACCGGCCCGTACGCCGACGCCGAGCTGACCCGGCCGGTGGCCGGCGAGGCCGAGGCGGACCGGACCCAGCCGGTCGCCCCGTACGGCGCGGCGGAGCCGACCCAGCCGGTGCCGGCGTACGCCGACCCGGACCGCACCCAGCCGACCGCGCCGCGGCAGCCCACGGCCGAGCAGGCCGCGGACAGCGAGGCCACGATGGTCATCCCGCAGGCGGACGTGGACCGGTCCCGCCGCTGAACCGACCGCCCACCGACCGGGGTGGGGCCCTGCGGGGTCCCACCCCGGTCCGTGTGCGGGACGGCGCGTGCGGCGGGTGCCCGGCTACCATCGGCGCATGCACTGGCGACATTGATGCCCTGCTGAGGGTCGAGCCCGCGGGCCGCCGCGGACACCGCACGTCCGGTGTCCGTCACGTCCCCGTGGGAAGGCCTCATGCTCATCGTCTCCGCGCGCGTGCCCGCCGAGCGTCGGCTCGCCGCCACGCTCTACGCCTACGCGTTCCTCACCGACCTGGTCCTGCTCTACCCGGTGTACGCGCTGCTCTTCGCCGACACCGGGCTGTCGGTCGGGCAGATCTCCTCGCTATTCGTGCTCTGGTCGGCCGCCGGCATCCTGCTGGAGGTGCCCTCGGGCGCCTGGGCCGACGCGGTCTCCCGGCGGCTGCTGCTCTGCCTGGCCCCGCTGCTGGCCGCCGCCGGCTTCGCCCTCTGGGTGCTTCTCCCGTCCTACCCGGCGTTCGCGGTCGGCTTCCTGCTCTGGGGCGCGGGCGGCGCCCTGCGCTCCGGCGCCCTGGAGGCCCTGGTCTACACGGAACTCGACCGGCTCGGCGCCGCCGGCCGGTACGCCCGGCTGGCCGGTCGGGCGAAGACCGCCGAGCTGCTCGGGGTGGTCGGCGCCATGGGGCTGGCCGCCCCGGTGCTGGCGCTGGGCGGCTATCCCGCGGTCGGTGCGGCGAGCGTGGCGGCGTGTCTGGCCGCCGCCGCGCTGGCCACCCGGTTCCCGGAGCACCGGGCGCCGGCCGGCGCCAGCCCCGCTGGCGCGGACCAGCCCTGCGCGGACCAGCCCGGCGGGGACCAGGCCGGCGGGGACCAGCCCGGCGCGGTCGGGACCGGCTGGCTGGCCAGCCTGCGCGGCGGGCTGGCCGAGGCCCGCGCCGACCGGTCGGTGCGGGCGGCGCTGCTCCTGGTGCCGGCGGTCGCCGCGGTGTGGGGCGGCCTCGACGAGTACACGCCACTGCTGGCCCGCGACACCGGGGTCCCGGCGGCCACCGTGCCGCTGCTGCTCCTGCTGGTCTGGGCCGGCTCCACCGTGGGCGGGCTGCTGGCCCCGGCGGGGGAGCGGTTGACCGACCGGGGCTTCGCCGCGCTGCTGGCCGGCGCGGCGCTGGCCCTGGCCGCGGGCGCCCTGGTGCGGCACCCGGCCGGGTTCGTCCTGGTCGGCGTGGCGTTCGCGGCGTTCCAGCTCGCCACCGTGCTGGCCGACGTCCGGCTCCAGGCCCGGATCAGCGGGCCGGACCGGGCGACGGTCACCTCGGTGGCGGGGATGGCCACCGACCTGACCATCATCGCGGTCTACGCCGGGTACGGCGTCGTCGCGGGCGCGGCCGGCAACCCGGTCGCCTTCGCGCTGGCCGTGCTGCCGTACCTGGCCCTGGCCGGCCGGCTGGCCACTCGCCGGACCGGCTCGGGCGAATAGGGAGTTGCCCGACAATACGGGGCTTTCCTGACTACGGTATGGGCGGAAGCGACCGGCGCCGGTCGTCCCCGGGGTGGGCCCGGGGCGGCCGGCGGTGGGCTGGTCGGGACGGAGGCGACGCGGCGTGACGATGGAAGCAGAGCGCACCCTGCGCGAGGAGGAGCTGACCGGGCTGGCGGACCTCGCCGCCCAGCTCCGGGTCGACTCGATCCGGTGCAGCACCCGGGCCGGCTCCGGTCACCCCACGTCGAGCCTGTCCGCCGCCGACCTGCTCGCGGTGCTCATTGCCCGCCACCTGCGCTACGACTGGTCGTACCCGGGCAACCGCGGCAACGACCACCTGATCTTCTCCAAGGGCCACGCCTCGCCGCTGCTGTACGCGGTCTTCCGGGCCACCGGCGCGATCAGCGAGCAGGAACTGCTGGAGACCTACCGGCAGGCGAACTCCCGCCTGCAGGGCCACCCCACCCCCGTCCTGCCCTGGGTCGACACCGCGACCGGCTCGCTCGGCCAGGGGCTGCCGGTCGGCGTCGGCATCGCCCTGGCCGGGCAGTACCTGGACAAGCTGCCGTTCCATGTCTGGGTGCTCTGCGGCGACAGCGAGACGGCCGAGGGATCCATCTGGGAGGCGCTGGACAAGGCCGGCCACTACGGGCTGCGCAACCTCACCGCGATCGTGGACGTGAACCGGTTCGGCCAGCGGGGACCGACCGAGCTGGAGTGGGACCTGGACACCTACCGACGGCGGGTCGAGGCGTTCGGCTGCCACCCGCTCGTCGTCGACGGCCACGACCTGGCGGCCATCGACGAGGCCTTCGGGCGGGCCCGGCAGGCGACCGGCCCGACGGTGGTGCTCGCCCGGACCGTCAAGGGCAAGGGCGTGCCCGAGATCGAGAACCGGCCGGAATGGCACGGCAAGGCGCTCGAGCCGGACCAGGCCGAGCGCGCCGTCCAGGCCCTCGGCGGCGTGCGGCAGATCCGGGTCGCCGGGCCGCGGCCCGCCGCCACGCCGCCGGCGCCCGCCCCCGCCGCCGCGAAGCCACCGGAGCTGCCCCGGTACGAGAAGGGGGCGAAGGTGGCCGTCCGCAACGCGTACGGGGACGCGTTGCGCGCGCTGGGCGCCGCCCGGCCGGACGTGGTGGCCCTCGACGGCGAGGTCAGCGACTCCACCCGGTCCGACAAGTTCGGCGAGGCGTACCCGGACCGGTTCTTCGAGATGTTCATCGCCGAGCAGCAGATGATCGCCGCCGCGGTGGGGCTCCGGGTCCGCGGCTACCGGCCCTTCGCGGCCACCTTCGCCGCATTCCTCTCCCGCGCGTACGACTTCATCCGGATGGCCGGCATCTCCCGGGCCGACATCGCCCTCGCCGGCTCGCACGCCGGCGTGGAGATCGGCCCGGACGGCCCCTCGCAGATGGGGCTGGAGGACCTCGCCGCCCTGCGCGCGGTGCACGGGTCGACCGTGCTCTGTCCCAGCGACGCGGTCTCCTGCGCGGCCCTCGTCGCCGCCATGGTCGACCGCGAGGGCGTCAGCTACCTGCGCACCACCCGCGGCAAGTACCCGGTGCTCTACGACAACGGGGAGGACTTCCCGATCGGCGGCAGCAAGCTGCTCCGCGACGGCGGCGACGTGGCGCTCATCGGCGCCGGGGTGACCGTGCACAACTGCCTGGCCGCCGCCGAGGAGCTGGCCCGCGAGGGGATCGACGCCCGGGTCGTCGACCTCTACTCGATCAAGCCGGTGGACCGGCAGCGGCTGCTCGACACCGTGCGGGACACCGGCGGCCGGTTGGTGGTGGTCGAGGACCACTACCCGCAGGGCGGGCTGGGCTCCGCCGTGCTGGAGTCGCTGGCCGACCTGGCCGAGCCGGTGCGGGTGACCCACCTGGCGGTAAGCGGACTCCCCGGCTCCGGGACGCCCACCCAGCAGATGGACCGGGCGGGCATCGGCGCCCGCGCGATCGTCAGCGCGGCGCGCGCCCTGGCCTGACCGTCACCGCGCGGGGCCCGACGCGCCGGCAGGCCGGGTCACCGGCGCGGCGGCGTCAGATCGCCGCACCCGGCCCGGGCAGCAGCTCGACGTCGCGGGCGTGCATCGGCTCGCCGCAGTGCGCGCAGCGCAGGTCGACCCTGCTGACCTCGCCGCACGCCTGATGGCGGTACAGCACCGGCGCGCCGGCCGGACCGGCGAGCCACTTGTCGCCCCAGCCGACCATCACCATCAGCAGGTCGACGAGTTCGGTGCCCTTCTCGGTCAGCACGTACTCGTACCGGGGTCGCCGGTCGTAGGGCCGACGCTCGAGCACCCCCTGTTCGACGAGGTGGTTCAGCCGCTCGGTCAGCACCTTGCGCGAGATGCCGAGATCCGCCTGGATCTGCTCGAACCGGGTGAACCCCGCATAGATGTCGCGCAGGACCAGCGGTGACCAGGGCTCGCCGATCACGTCGAGCGTGCGCGCGATCGAGCAGGCCATGTCGCCGAATTTTGTGCGCTGCATGGCATCAGTCTAGCAAGTTTGGGTTCCTTGAAGGAACTTCGGCTGCTACGGTCACAGAGTCTCTTCAAGGAACCGCCGCACCCGACCGCGCCGCTCCGTACCGCCGAGGTCAGTCCGGCGCCCGGCGTGACCCATCTCCACTACGCGGTCGTCCGATGACGCTCGCCGCCGACCCGCTGACAAGGAGCACCCACATGCTCGACCCCGACGTCCGCCGCGTCCTCGACGGCACCTCGATCGCTCACCTCGCCACCGTCCTCCCGGACGGCTCGCCCCACGCCGTTCCTCTGTGGATCGGCACCCTCGGCGACCGGATCGTCGTCTTCACCGGTCCGGGCTCCCGCAAGGCCCGTAACCTGCGCCGCGACCCCCGCGTGGCGCTGTCGATCGCGCCCGTCGACAACCCGTTCGAACCCGTCGTGATCCGCGGGCACGTCGTCGAGTGGATCGAGGGCGACGCGGCGTGGCCGATCGTCGACGAGGTGGCCACGAAGTACACCGGCGTGCCCTATCCCCGGGGGCAGGAACGCGTCGTGGCCGTGATCGAGCCCCAGCGACAGACCGTCGGGATCGGATGAGTACCCGCGGCCGGAACGGGTAGCCACGCGGTCTCCGGGACGGAAGGACCGAGCGATGGCGGAGCTGGAGTTCGTGGCGAAGGTGGCCGCGCGGGCGGGTGTGCCGGCGGAGACCGCGCGATCCCTGACCGAGGCCACCCTGCGTACCCTGGCCGAGCGGATCAGCGGCGGCGAGGCGGCCGACCTGGCCGACCACGTGGCGCACGAGCTGCGCCCGCTGCTGGCCCGGGCCCGTCCCGAGGAGCCGCAGGCGTTCGGCTACGACGAGTTCCTGCGCCGGGTGGCCGACCGGGCCGGCACGGCGCCGGACATCGCCGAGCGAGGTGCGCGGGCGGTGCTGCAGACCCTGCACCGGGTGGTCGGGCACGCCGAGTTCGAGCAGGCCCTGGCGGAGCTGCCGCGGGAGATCGGCGCGCTCGCCCAGCCGGTGCCGCGCACGCCCTGACCGGCCGCCGGGGTGGTCGAAACGCCCGCCGGGCTCCCCGCGGGGCGGTCGGCCGGCCGCTAGGTTGGGCTGATGGCCGCCCTGAGCTTCGACCGCCACCGCGCCGAGATCGTCGCCCAGAGCGACCTGCTCCGCACCCACCTCGACGGCGCCGACCTGACCACGCCGGTCCCGTCCTGCCCGGGGTGGAACGTCGGCCAGCTGGCCCGGCACCTCGGCGGCGGCCAGCGCTGGGCCGCCGAGGTGGTGAGCACCCGGGCCGAGGGGCCGCCGTCGGACACCCACTTCCGGGACCTGGCGCCCTACGCCCGGGAGGAGCCGGCGGTGGTCGGTCCCTGGCTCGTGGAGAGCGCCGCCGCGCTGGCCGACGCGCTCGGCGAGGCCGGCCCCGACGTGGCCACCTGGACGCCGCTCGCGGTGCCGGCCGCCGGCGTGTTCTGGGCGCGCCGGTTCGCCCACGAGACGCTGCTGCACCGCGCCGACGCCGCCCTCGCCCTGGGCGTGGACTTCGCGGTCGACCCGGCGGTGGCGGTCGACGCGGTGGACGAGTGGATGGAGCTGGGTTCCCTGCCGCAGATGCTGGACTTCCACCCGCACCAGCGCGAGCTGCTCGGCCCCGACCGCACGCTGCACTTCCACGCCACCGACGTGCCCGCCGAGCTGGGCGCGGAGTGGCTGGTGGACCTCACCGGGGACACCCTCGCGTGGCGGCGGGCGCACGAGAAGGCCACCGTGGCGGTCCGCGGCCCGGTCACCGAGCTGCTGCTGCTGATCTACCGGCGGCGCCCCGTCGACACCACCGTGGTCGAGGTCCTCGGCGACGCGAAGCTGCTCGACTTCTGGCTAGAGCGGGTCGCGTTCGGCTGACGGTGGGGCCTGCGGCCGGGTGGCCGCCGGCCCCACACCGGCTCAGCCGGGCAGGTGCAGGAACGACCACTGGTGGCCGTCGAGGTCCCGGAACCCGCGCATGTACATGAACCCGAGGTCCTGACCGGGGCCGAGCGAGGTGCCACCCGCGAGGACCGCCACGTCGACCAGCGCGTCCACCTGCTCCCGCAGATCGACGCCGAGGCCGACGATCACCTCCCGGCTGGTGGCGGTGTCGCACACCTCGGCCCCGGCGAACGCGGCGAAGGCCGCCGGGGTGTGCAGGATCAGGTGGGTGGTTTCGCCGAGGGTGAGTTGGGCGCTGTCCCCGCCGGGTTGCCGGGGCCCGGCCGTGAAGCCCAGGGCGGTGAAGAACTCGACCGCCCGGTCGAGATCGGCCACCGGCAGGTTGACGAACGTCGCGGCGCTCATCGGCTCACCTCTCCCTGCTCCAGCAGCTGCTTCAGCGCGTCGAGCCGGTCCCGCCAGTACGCCCGGAGCCGGTCGGCCTCTCCGGCGTCGGCCAGCTTCTCGTGCAGGACGGCCACCCGGGCCCTGGCCTCGCCCACCGGGGTGAAGCCGACCGCGATCCGGGTCGGCCCGCCCGCCCAGTCCGCCCGGAACGTCTTCGGGGCGGT
>NZ_JBSSLX010000244.1:0-7849 GCF_053890995.1 Micromonospora sp. I033
CAACCGGTACGGCCGGCCGATCCAGCTGCGCGGCATGAGCTCCCACGGGCTGCAGTGGTTCGCCAACTGCTACAACGACGCCTCGCTCGACGCGCTGGCCACCGACTGGCAGGCCGACCTGTTCCGCATCTCGATGTACGTGCAGGAGCAGGGCTACGAGACCAACCCGACCGGCTTCACCAACCAGGTCAACACGCTGGTGGACAAGGCGGGCGCGCGCGGCCTGTACGCGCTTGTCGACTTCCACACCCTCACCCCCGGCGACCCGATGTACAACCTGGAGCGGGCGAAGACCTTCTTCGCCGCGGTCTCGGCGCGCAACGCGGCCAAGAACAACGTGATCTACGAGATCACCAACGAGCCGAACGGCGTGAGCTGGTCGACCATCAGGAACTACGCCGAGCAGGTGATCCCGGTGATCCGGGCGAACGACCCGGACGCCGTGGTCATCGTCGGCACCCGGGGCTGGTCGTCCCTGGGCGTGTCGGAGGGCGGCAACTCCGACGAGATCGTCAACAACCCGGTCCGGGCCGACAACATCATGTACGCGTTCCACTTCTACGCGGCGTCGCACAAGGACAACTACCGCAGCGAGGTGCAGCGGGCCGCCTCCCGGCTGCCGCTGTTCGTCACCGAGTTCGGCACGGTGACCTACACCGGTGACGGCGCGGTCGACACGGCCAGCAGCACCGCCTGGCTCGACCTGCTGGACCGGCTGAAGATCAGCTACGCGAACTGGACGTACTCCGACGCGAGCGAGGGCAGCGCGGCGTTCCGGCCGGGCACCTGCGCGGGCGGCACGTACGCCGGCACCGCGGTGCTCACCGACTCCGGCACCTTCATGCGCAACCGCATCCGTACCCCGGACAACTTCCCCACGTCCTGACCGGCGCGACCGGCGGCGGCCCTCCCCAGGGGGGCCGCCGCCGGTCAGTCCCCGAGGAGCCCGGCGCGGCGCCAGAGCAGCCGGCCCGGCCCGGCGACCAGCCCCAGCTCGGTCAGGTGGTCGGCGATGCGCTGGGCGGACCAGCGCAGCGTGGCCCGCCAGTGCGGGTTGGCCCGGGCCGCGGCCACCCCGGCCGCCGGCGGGATCCCGACCGCCGCGTACGCCCGTGGATTGACCAGGCGGCGGGTGATCGAGTACGCGGCCCGCCCGATCACCACCCGCGCGTAGGCCAGCCCGACCGGACCGGCGGCCTCGACCTGACGGGCCAGCTCGTCCCGGGCGAAGCGCACGTGCCGGGCCTCCTCGACCACGTGGATCCGGGACACCATCCGGATCAGCGGCTGGATCGACTCGTCGGCCATGGCCTCGCGCTGGAACGCGTCGAGGATCTCCTCGGCGATGAGGATGGCCGCGTACATCCGCGGGCCGGTGGCGGTGGCCTTGAGCCAGCGCCCGAGCAGGTGGTCGAACGGGTCCGCCCGGTAGACCGGGCAGCCCATGGCCTCGATGAGGCGACCGAACATGATGGAGTGCCGGCACTCGTCCGCGACCTCGGTGAGCGCGTACTGGGCGTGCCGGCTGGTCGGATCGGCGTCGTAGTAGTGCCGGATGAGCATCTGCATGAGGATCGTCTCGAACCACAGCCCGGCGCTCGCCGCGCTGGCCACCTCGTGCTTGGTCAGCTCGACCCGCTGCTCCTCGCTCAGCCCCTTCCACAGCGGCGTGCCGTAGAGGCTGCTGCGCTCCGGCGGCATCCAGAACGCCCCGGGAACGTGGGGCGCCGACCAGTCGATGTCCACGACGGGGTCGTAGCTGGTGCGCACCGAGGCGGCGAGCAGGCGGGTGGCCACGGCCTCGCGCGGGAATCCGGTCGGCGTCCCCTCCATGACCCCTCCAGGTTGACGTAACTTCCAGTAACTGTTACGAGTGGTAGCATGCGACGCACCTCCACCGATGTCAATGCCTCGGATACCCCGCCGGAACCGCCCGCACCGCGGCGCACCGGCCGGCGGGACCGCTGGGCGGATCACCGCGAACAGCGGCGGCAGGAGCTGATCGGCGCCGCCGTGCAGGCGCTGCTGCGGCACGGGCCGACGGTCGACATGGACCAGGTGGCCGCCACCGCCGGGGTCAGCAAGCCGGTGCTCTACCGCTACTTCGCCGACAAGGCGCAGCTCTGGCTGGCCGTCAGCGAGGTGGTGGCGGCCCGGGTCGTCGACGCCGTGGCCCCCGCCGTCGAGCAGGTCCGCGAGGAGCGCGCGCTGGTCGAGGCGACCATCGACGCCTACCTGGGCGTGATCGAGTCCCAACCGACGCTCTACCGGTTCCTGCTGCACGAGGCCGGGCATCCCGGCATCCACCAGGTGGTGGCCGGCACCAGCCGGCAGGTGGCCACCGGCCTGGCCCGGGTGATCGGCGACCGGCTGCGCGCACTCGGGCTCGACGCCGGTCCCGCCGAGCCCTGGGCGTACGGGCTGGTCGGCTTCGTCCAGGCGGTCGGTGACTGGTGGGCCACGCACGGCCAGCCGATCCGCCGGGCCGCGCTCACCGACTACCTGACCACGCTGCTCTGGAGCGGCATCGAGGGTGTCCGGCGCGGCGCGGACCTGCCCCAGGAGCTGACCCGCGCGCCCGAGCGGGCCGAGCGGTGAGCTGGCAGGGGCCGGCGGAGATCGCCGGCAGCGTGGTCCGGCTGCACGCCGGCGGGCGCTGGGAGCCGGTCGACGGGCGCTACCACTGGGCCGGGCGGATCGAGCCGGATCCCCGGCTGCTGCGCCTGCTCCGCTCCGGCCGGCGCGACGTCGAGGTACGCGTCGGCGAGCGGGTCGTCCGGGGCCGGCTCGCCGAGGTCGACCCGTGGGGCGGCGTGCGGATCACCGGCGTCGGCGAGCCACCCTGGCTGCCCGGTGAGGACGAGGACTGACCGCCGGCCGCCCGGTGTCGACGAGGACCGGCCGGCGTCCGGCGTACCGTGGAGCGGATGACGCCGACCGCGACCGTGCTGCTGGTGTTCGGCCGCGGCGTGGTCGCGGCCGACGACGGCTACCGGCTCACCGCGGAGAGCGCCGCCCGGACCCGGGCCGCCATCGGGTACGTCCGCGCGCACGCGACCGAGTTCCGGCGGGCCGCCGGGGGGCGGGTCGTGTTCACCGGCGGCTGGCCGCACGGCCCCGCCGGGGCGCCGGGCCCACCCGCCGGGTGCCGCGAGGGCGAGCTGATGCTCGCCCTGGCCCACGCCGCCGGCCTCCACCGGTACGCCCGGCTGCACGCCGAGACCCGGTCCCGGACCACCCTGCAGAATCTCGCGCACACCGTCCAGGACGGACTGCTCGCCGGGCCGGCCTACTCCCCGGCCCGGCCGCTCGGCCTGGTCTCCCACCCTTGGCACCTGCCCCGGATCCGGTTCCTCGCCGGCAAGGTGCTGGGGCTTTCCGGCGCCGCGCTGCTGGACGTGCCGGTGACCGGGCCCGACCCGGTGCCCGCCGGCCACGAGCGGGCGGCCCGGGCGGCGAGCCGGCTGTGCTACCTCGGGCTGCGCACCCCGGAGTCGCTGCTGCGCCGGGAACGCGGCCTGGCCCGCGTCGCGGGTCTGCTCCGCGCCGACCGGGGTGGATTCGCCGGCCGGCGCCACGGGTAAGGACGGTCGTCGATCGGCCCACGACGGCGGGCCGGCGGGCGACGGGTCACCCCGGGAGGTTCCGTGATCGTGCTGGTGCCGGTGTACCGACCCGGGGACCGCCTGCCGCGGCTCGTCGGCGACCTGGCCGCCGCGCTGCCCTCGGCGCACGTGGTGGTCGTCGACGACGGCAGCGGCCCGACCGCGGCCGGGGTGCTCGCGGCGGCCCGGGAGCAGGGCGCCACCGTGCTGCGGCGCCGGGCCAACCGGGGCAAGGGAGTCGTGCTGAAGACCGGCTTCCGCTACGTCGCCGGGCACCACCCCGGGCACGACGTGGTGTGTGTGGACGCCGACGGGCAGCACCGGATCCCCGACGTGGTGCGGGTCGCCGACCGGATGCGCGGCACCGGCGCGCTGGCGCTGGGCGTCCGCCGGTTCGACGGCGAGGTGCCGCTGCGCAGCCGGTTCGGCAACGCGGCGACCCGGGTCGCGTTCCGCCTGGCCACCGGCCGCCACGTGCGGGACACCCAGACCGGGCTGCGGGCGTACCCGGCCGGGCTGCTCGGCTGGCTCCGGACCGTTCCCGGCGAGCGGTTCGAGTACGAGATGAACGTGCTGCTCCACGCGGCCCGGGCCGGGCGGCCGATCGAGCAGGTGCCGATCGCCACCCACTACCGGGGCGGCAACGCCTCGTCGCACTTCTCCTCGGTGGCCGACTCGGCCCGGATATACGCCCCGCTGGTCCGGTTCGCCGCCACCCGGCTGTTCGCGCCGGGTGCTCGCGACGGCGACGCCGCGCCGGCCGGGGTCAGGTCGTCGCGTCCCACACCTGCGACTCGAACTCCCGGAGCTGGTGCCGGATCTCCTCCGGCCAGGCGGTCCGGAACGGGTGCCGGTCGGCGGGGATGACCCGGACCAGCTCGTCGACCATCTCCCGCGGATCGCGCTGGTTCTCCAGGTAGTCGCCGAAGTCGGGCCGGTCCAGCAGCGCGGTGGACTCGTCCCACCACTGGAACATGGCCTCGACCCCGGTGTCGTTGTACCCGGTCCGGTAGGGGCCGGGGTTGACCACCGCGACCCGGACGCCGCGCTGCTCCAGCTCGCCCTTCATGGCCCAGGCCAACGCCTCGATGGCGTGCTTGGTGGCGGCGTAGACGCCGACCCACGGTCGGGTGCGGATCCCGACCGCGGAGGACACCCAGACCACCTTGCCCGCGCCCCGCTCCAGCATCGGCGGCACGAGGTCCTGGACGAGGTGCAGGTGCGCGAAGACGTTCACCTCGAACGACCGGCGGACCCGGTCCATCGGGATCTCCACCACCGCCCCCGCCTGCTGGACGCCGGCGTTGAGCACGAGGATGTCCACCCGGTGGCGGCGGGCGGCGGCCCGGTCGGCCGGGTCGGTGACGTCGAGTTTGATCGCGTCGAGGGTCACGCCGGCGTGCTGCGCCTCGGCGCGCAGCTCGCGGACCTGCGGCCAGATCTCGGCGCCGGCGATGACGTGGTGGCCGGCCCGGGCCAGCCCGAGGGCGGCGCCCCGGCCGAGGCCGCTGCCGGCCCCGGTGACGAGGATGTCGGCCACCCGCTCAGCCCTGCCGGGCCTTCTGCCGGGGGTCCGCCTTGTTGAGCACGAAGACCTTGCCCCGGCGGCGTACCACGATCGAGTTGGCCTTGCGCTTCAGCGCGCGCAGGGAGCTCCGGACCTTCATCCCGCACCTCCGTTCCCAGTGGTTACCCCGTTCGAGGTCGCGTACCCGCCGGTGCCGCGGTCATGCGCGGGAGCCGGGGGCGGCGGGTTCCCCGCCGCCCCCGGTCCGGTCAGGGGTAGCTGACCAGGTTCACCGGCACGGTGTTCGTGCCCTGCGCCGTGCCGCCGGTGTCGTTGATGACGTGGGTGATGGACCCGTTGCCGCCCAACGAGACGGTGAGCAGGCTGTGGAACCGCACCCCGGCCTTGATGGGGGCCTCGAAGCTGTGGTACGCGGCGATCGTCGGGTCGACGTTGAAGTAGCAGTAGCTACCCATCCCCCAGCCCTCGAACGTGCTGACTTCGTCGGCCACCTTGAAGGCCGCGTAGCCGACCCGCGAGCCGTTCATCCAGGCCGACGCGCTGGGCGGGTCGTACGGCAACTCGTTCTGGAAGAAGATGACGCGGCCGTTGTTGCCGTTCCAGATCACCTCGTGCTTCTGGTAGTGCTCGACGAACAGCCCGAGCCCGGTGACGTTGTTCCCGTTGACGATCAGGCCGGTGTCGGCGGTGTTCACCGTCCAGCCGATGCCGGCGCCGTGGTCGCCGCGCCACGCCCAGATGTGGTCGATCAGGGCGTCGTTCTGGTTGACCACCAGGCTGGTGGTGGCCTTGCCCGCGCCGGCGCCGCCGATGCGGAAGAAGACGTCCTGGATGGAGGTCGGGTTGGCGGCGTGGCTCGTGGTCGAGCCGGCCGTGCCGACCTGGAGCAGCACCGGCGAGTTGGTCGGGCCGGCGTCGAAGAGCAGCCCGGCCAGCCGGACGCCGTCGACGTCGGCGACGGTCATGGGGACGACCCCGTTCTGCGGGATCAGCGTCGGGTAGCCGATGCCGAGCACCACGGTGCCGGGCCGGGTGACCCGGATGGTTTCGCCGACCGGGTAGATGCCCGGGGTGAACAGCAGGTTCAGGCCCTGGGCCAGGGCCGCGTTGATGGTGGCCGCCGAGTCGCCCGGCTTGGCGACGTAGAACTGGCTCAGCGGCAGCGAGGTGCCGGGGGTGGCGCCGCCCAGCCAGGACGCGCCGCTGGCGTTGGTCCGGGTGGAGGGGACGAGGACCTGGTAGTTGCCGCTGCCGTCGAGGTAGAGGTACGGGATGTCCCGGCTGACCGGGGTCTGCGCCAGGGTGGTGTACGCCGGGTTCGGGAAGCTGGTGGCCGGTGCCCCGACCACGCCGGAGTTGGTCACGTTCCACACCGCGTTGAGATAGCCGCCGACGTTGCTGTCCCGGGTGTACCACTGCTGCTGCGAGTACGGCTGGACGACGCCGGTGACCCGGCTGTCCGCGATGTACCCGCCGCTGGCCCAGCCGTAGCCGTTCGGGGCGAGGTTGAGGTCGCCCTGGATGTCCATCCGGCGGAACGGCGCGGCCTGCGAGACGGCCCACCGGGTGAAGCCGGCCGAGGGAAAGACCTGCATGTTCGACGCCGACCGCCAGAAGTTCTGGGTCGCGTTGCCGTTGAACCAGCCGGCGTCGACGGTGACGTCGCCGTGGATCCGGACGTCGCCGGGGTTCCGGCCGAGCCCCATGATCGAGGTGTAGAAGCCGATCTGCGCGTTGATGCCGGAGTAGTCGCCCGGCTTGAACATCAGGGCGTAGCGCTGGGTGCCGAACTGGTTGGACTCCTGGGTGCGGAAGACCGTGTCGAGCTGGCTCTGGATGGTCGCGCTCGACATCGACGGGTCGAAAGTGATCACGTTCGGGCCGAGCGGGCCGCCGCCCGGGATGGTGCCGCCGCCGGTGGTGTTCACGGTGAGCTCCCAGAGCGAGTATCCCCAGCCGGTGGCCCGGGCGGTGCCGTACATCCGCACGTAGCGGCCGGAGCCGCTGACGGTGAGGGTGTCGGTCCCGCCGTCCCCGCTGGTGGTGGCGTACACGGTGGTCCAGGCGGCGCCGTCGGTCGAGGTCTGGATCTGGTACGCCCGCCCGTAGGCGGCCTCCCAGCTCAGCACGACCCGGCAGAGCGTACGCACGCTGCCGAGGTCGACCTGGAGCCACTGCGGGTCACTCGCGGCGCTGGCCCACCGGGTGGTCGGGCTGCCGTCCACCGCCGCCGCGGCGGGGGTGCCGGCGTTCTCGGTGGACGAGGCGGTGGCGGGCCGGCCCTGCGCCGCGTTGGTCGCGGTGTCGCAGCCGGTGCCGCCGCCGGTGCTGCCGTAGACCTGGAACTCCCAGAGCGAGTAGCCGTAGGCGGTGGCCCGGGCGGTGCCGGTCATCCGCACGTAGCGGCCGGTGCCGGTGACCGTCAGGTCGTCGGTTCCGCCGTCGCCGGCCGCGGTGCTGAAGACGGTGGTCCAGGCGACCCCGTCGGTCGAGGTCTGGACCTGGTACGCCCGCGCGTACGCCGCCTCCCACACCAGGGTGACCCGGGAGACGGTGGCGGTGGCACCGAGGTCGACCTGGATCCACTGGGGATCGGTGAAGGCGCTGGACCATCGGGTGCCGGTGTTGCCGTCGGTGGCGTTGGCGGCCGGGGTGCCGGCGTTCTCCACCGAGGAGGCGGTGGTGGGCCGTCCCTGGGAGAGCAGCGGGTCGGCCG
>NZ_JBSSLX010000245.1:0-7840 GCF_053890995.1 Micromonospora sp. I033
CGGTGGCGGCGGTCGGCCCGCAGCTCGGCGAGGAGCCGGGTGGCCGTGGGGGTGAGGTGCAGGGAGATCTCCCGCCGGTCGTACCGGCCCGGCTCCCGCTCCAGCATCCCGGCCGCCACCAGCCGGTCGCAGAGCCGGCTGGCGGAGGAGAGCAGCATGTCGGTGAGCGTGGCGAGCCGGCGCAGGTTGATCCCGTCGTGCTGCTCGACGACCATGACCGCGCGCAACTGGGCGCCGGAGAGTCGGCTCGTGGTCCGCTCCCGGGCCGCCTCCCAGACAGCCAGCAGGGTGCCCGCCGCCTCGTCCAGCGCGGCGGCCATACTCGGATCAGGTCCCTGGGGACCGAGTTCTTCGGCCATGGTGCGCCCGAGACTACCCGGCCCAACAGGCCGACGACCTGTGCAAAGGAGCAAAGATGAGCGGACCGGAGGATCGGGCGCGGCGGAGCCTCACCGAGGCGCCGACGGATCAGCTCGTCGACCGGCTCGCCGCCGAGCTGGAACGGTCGTACGGGATCGCCCGCACCGAGCTGTACCAGGTCGACTACCGGTTGGCCGCGCTGCTGCCGCTGACCGGGGGTGAGGCGATCGTCACGCCCGGCCACCCGGCCTGGCGCTGCTTCGACCACCAGGAGCCGATCGTCTCGGAGGGCGCCGGCTGGTTCCCGGTGGGGATGCGCGGCGAGCGGCGCGGCGTGCTCCGGCTCTCGCCGCTGCCGGCCGACCCGGCCGCCCTGGCCGAGCTGGACGCCGTCGCCACCGCGCTCGGCCACGAGCTGGCCGCCGTGGCGGCCACCACCGACATCTACCTGACCGCCCGGCGCAGCCAGCGGCTCACCCTGGCCGCCGAGATGCAGTGGGAGCTGCTGCCGGGGCGCAGCCGCATCCGCCCCTCGTTCAGCCTGGCCGGCCAGCTGGAGCCGGCGTACGCCGTGCGCGGCGACGGCTTCGACTGGTCCGACGACGGCCGGCGGCTCTGGCTCTCGGTGATCAACGGCTCGGGCGAGGGGGTGGCCGCCTCGATGCTCACCTCGCTGGCCACCCACGCGCTGCGCAACGCCCGCCGCGCCGAGCTGGGGCTGGCCGACCAGGCGGCCCTGGCCGACCAGGCGATCTACGCGCTGCACCGGGGGGAGCAGCACCTCTCCGCGCTCCTGCTGGAGCTGGACCTGGCCGCCGGCACGATGACCGTGGTCGACGCCGGCTCGCCCCGCCTGGTGCTGCTCCGCGAGGGCGAGGTGACCGAGCAGGTCCTGGAGAAGCAGTTCCCGCTCGGCATGTTCGAGGGCACCGACTACCGGGAGCAGCACTTCCAGCTGCACCGCGGCGACCGGCTCTTCGTGGTCAGCGACGGGGTGATCGACGCCACCGCCGAACGGATCCGCTACGGCGAGACGGCGCTGGACCGCTTCCTGCGGCGGACCGGGCCGATGGAGCCGCTGGACGCTGTCCGATCGCTCATCGGCGACCTGCGCGCCTTCGTGGCCGGCGACCTGATCGACGACGCGGTGGTGGTCTGCCTGGACTGGCTCGGCCCGCAGCCCTGACCCGTCCCGGCCGCCCGCCCGGTCAGTAGGCGCCGCGGCTGTTGACCACCGCGCCGAAGGTCTTCCAGAGGATGGTCAGGTCGGCGGCGAGCGACCAGTTCTCCACGTAGTAGAGGTCGAGCCGGATGCCGTCCTCCCAGCTCAGGTCGGACCGGCCGCTGACCTGCCAGAGGCCGGTCATGCCGGGCTTGACCAGCAGCCGGCGGGCCACGTCGCCGTCGTACCGGGCCACCTCGGAGGGCAGCGGCGGGCGGGGGCCGACCAGGCTCATGTGGCCGAGCAGCACGTTCGCCAGCTGGGGCAGCTCGTCCAGGGACCACTTGCGCAGCAGCTTGCCGACCCGGGTCACCCGGGGGTCGTCGCGCATCTTGAACATCAGGCCGTCGGTCTCGTTGCGCGCGGCCAGCTCGGCCAGCAGGGCGTCGGCGTTGACCACCATGGTGCGGAACTTGAAGACGCCGAACTCCTTGCCGCCCTGGCCGACCCGGGTCTGGCGGAACAGCACCGGGCCGCGGCTGTCCAGCTTGATGGCGAGCGCGATCACCGCCAGCAGGGGCGCCAGCAGGAGCAGGGCGACCAGCGAGATCGAGCGGTCGACCAGCCCCTTGACCAGCTTGCGGGCACCGCGGAACTCGGGCGCCTCGACGTGGATGAGCGGCAGGCCGGCGACCGGCCGGGTGTGGATGCGCGGGCCGGCGACGTCGGTCAGCGCCGGAGCCACCACGAGGTCGACCCCGGTGCCTTCGAGCTGCCAGCCCAGCCGGCGCAGCCTCGTCGCGGTGAGCTCGCCGGAGGCGGTGACCGCCACGGTGTCGGCGCCGATCGCGGTGGCCGCCTCCGGGATGCCCCGGAACGAGCCGACCACCGGCACGTCACCCAGCCGCTGCGGCACCGGGGCGAGCAGGGCGTCCGGGATGCAGGCGCCCACCACCTGGTAGCCGGCGTACGGTTCCCGGCGCAGGGTGTGCACCAGCTCCAGCACGTGCGCGGTGTCGCCGACCACCAGCACCTTGCGGGACCAGCCGGCGCCGCGGTCGCGGGCGCGGTGCAGCCGCTTGCGGGCGGCGAACCGAGCCACCTCCAGGCCGATCGTGCCGACCGCGAAGGAGATGGCCAGGAAGCCCCGGGAGACCCCGACGTCGGCGATGTACCCGGCGATGGCGATGCCACCGGCCAGCCGCAGGCTCGCCGCGCTGACCCGCCGGTACTCGTCGGCGCCGTAGCCGAGCACCTGGTCGTCGTAGCAGCGCATCGCCTTGAGCGAGATCAGCCAGACCAGCAGCAGGGCGGGCGCGACCACCACGTACGGGATCTTCGAGCCGCTGGGCGGCTCCTCGCCGAAGCGGGCGACGTACCCCACCAGGATGGCCACGGCCAGCACGGCGGTGTCCAGCACCGCCAGGACCCGGATGTAGGCCCGCTCCGCGGCACGCGTCGTCGGGCCGGGGCGGTCGCCACCCGGTCGCGACGACGTGCTGGCGGGGGTCAACAGCGTCGCCGAGGTCACCGGCCCTCCCCACTTCGCTCAGGACGACCCCGCGCCGCGCGGTCCCGGTGGGGAACCTGCGGTTCGGAGCACCCGGTCATCTTGCCTCGACAATCATGGCTACCGATTGCTTCGGACGTATTGCCGTCAGTTGTCTTCCGGCCCCGAGGGCCGGGAAGCGTTCCGCCGTACCGGATCTGCCGGTACGGCGGAACGCGTTCGCTGAGTCTCGGGTCAGCGCGGCGCCGGCGGCCGCAGCGCGATCGCCTGCAGGAAGATCTCGCCGATCTTGCTCGGGTCGGTGGTGACGAAGGAGCCGCCACCGGTCACGTCCGTGATCGACTTGAGCTCCGCGCGGCTGACCTCGGTGCCGATGCCGATGATGATCACCTGGACCGGCTGCTCCTCGTCGCGCAGCTTCTTGAGCTTGTCGAGCAGCGCCTTCTGCGAGATGCCGTTGGCGTCGTCGTTCTTGCCGTCGGTGAACAGCACGATCGAGTTGACCTTGCCCGGCTCCCAGTCCTGCTGGACCTTCTGGTAGGCCGCGAGCATGGTGTCGTAGAGGCCGGTGTCGCCGTCCGAGGGCCGGACCGAGGCCAGGCTCTGCTGGAGTGGGCCGCGGTTGCTCGACAGCGGCTTGATCCCGAGCAGCTCACGGTAGTCCTGGGTGCCGTTCAGGTTGGTGGAGAAGGTCCACAGGCCGATCGACCAGGAGTCGTCGAAGAGCCCGAGGCCCTGGCTCGCGGCGGCGACGGTGACCTGCTCCCGGCTGGCGCCGTTGGCGGTCGCCACCGGCTTCTTCATCGAGCCGGAGACGTCGATGACGCAGAGCATGCGGCCGGACTGGGTGGCCACCGACCAGGTGGTGGTCGCCTTCTGGATGGCGACCGGGTCCAGGTCGGCCGCGCCGCCCTGGCCGGACGGCGGGACGGCGCTCGCGCCGCCGTTCGCCGGGCTCGGCGCGCCCTGCGGCGCCTGGAACCCGTCGCCCCAGTTGCCGTCCGGGGCGCGCAGCGCCTGCCCGGCCAGCCGGTTCTTGAAGCCCGAGGTGCGCAGCACCTCGAAGAGCACCCGGGCGGCCGACGCCTTGGCCGGCTCGATGCCGGGCAGCACCGCGAACGGGTAGTCCAGTGGAATCGGCGCCGGCTCGAGGTAGAGCGCAGCCAGCGGGATCGGCGGCTTGGTGTTGTTGTAGGCGATCACGTCCTCTTCCGACAGCGCCGCCGCGCCCAGCCCGTTGGCGATGGCCGTCGGGTCGGACGAGCGCGGGAAGCGGGCGAGGAGGTCCTGCCGCAGCGAGGAGCGGTTGGTCGCCAGCGCCCGCAGCGCACCGACCATCGCCTCCTGCGCCTTCGGCGAGCCGGCGGCGCCGGTGGCGCTGGCGGCGGCGGTCAGCGAGAGCAGCCCGGACAGGCCGGCCGCGTCCTGGGTCGGCTCGACGATCCCGGCGCGCAGCGGCTTGCTCTCGGTGACCTGCTTCAGCAGGTCGGTCCAGTGCAGCTTCTTGTCCGGCCAACCGATCCGGGACGCCACCGGCTCGGGCAGCGCGACCACCACCGGGCTGCGCGCGATCGAGGCGCCGTTGGCCGGCGCGAAGGCGGTGGCGCCGCCGCTCTTGAGCCGCAGCAGCCAGGTGGAGGAGTCCGGCACCCAGACGTCCGGCGTGACCGCCGTCCCGCTGGCCTGACCGACCCCGGCCAGGGTGGCGCCGTGCTTGCTCGCCACCGCGGCGGCCACGTCGACCGGCTCGGCGGCGGTGACGTCCACGGCGATGCAGGTCTCGCCGACCGCCGCGCCGTCGGCGACCCACTGGTCCGCCGCCCCGCGTACGGCGGGGGCGATCTCCGGCGCCGCGGAGACGGACAGCTCGATCCGCCCCGAGCAGTTCGGGCCCGCCAACTGCTGATAGCCGAACCAGGAGCCGGCTACGACGACGACGAGGGCCGTCGCCGCGGCAACGGCACCTGCCCCACGGAGGTTAGAACGCATGCGATGGCGGCCAGACACGGTGACCATCTTGCGTATCTCGTGGGGTTACTGCCACAACCGTTCGGACGAAAGTTACGCAGGAGAAACAGTTGATCGCCAAATGGTCACGTTGAGTGAGCGATCAGTCATCCCAGGTGATCAAAGTCCACTGCGGACGGTGCTTCGGTGACCGGCCGGTCACGGACAGACGCAGGTGGGACTGGCCACCGGCACCGGCTCCCCCACCGGCTCGGGCACCCCGGTGCCCGGATCCACCCGGAACACCCTGATCATGCCGGCCCGCTCGTCGGCCACGTAGAGGTGCCCGCCGGTCAGGGCGAAGTGCCGCGGCCACCCGCCACCGGTGTCCACCTCGGCCACCAGCTCGGGCGCCGCCCCGGCGAGCGCGAAGACCGCGACCGTCCCCACCCCCCGGTTGCCCACGTAGAGGAAGCGCCCGTCCGGACCGACGGCGACCTCGGAGGGCTGCACGTGTCCGACCCGGCCGCTGGCGTCCACCCGGACCCGCTGGTGCAGCCCGTCCGGGGTCAGGTCGTACGCGGTGACCGTCCCGTCCAGCTCGCCGACCAGCCAGCAGCGCCGCCCGTCCGGATGCCGGGCCAGGTGGCGGGGTCCGGCGCCGGCCGGGGTCCGCAGCCGGGGGGCGCGGGGCACCAGCCGTCCGGAGGCGGCGTCGAGGTCGTACCGGTAGACCGAGTCGGTGCCCAGGTCGACGGCGAGCAGCGGCCCGCCGACCGGGTCGGGCGAGACCATGTGGCAGTGCGCCTGCTCCTGCCGCTCCGGGTCGGCGCCGTGCCCCTCGTGCCGGACCAGGTCGCTGCGCTCGCCCGGCGTCCCGTCGGCGTCGAGCGGGAACACCGTCACGCTCCCGCCGCCGTAGTTCGCCACGAACAGGTGCCGCCCGTCCGGGGCGACCGCCAGGTGGCAGGGCTCCGCCCCGCCGGTCGGGCGTACGCCGATCGGGTCGAGGGCGCCGCCCGGGCCGACCCGGAAGGCGCTGAGGAGCCCCTCGGGCAGCTCGTTGACCGCGTAGAGCACCGGCAGCGCCGGGTGCCGGACGAGGAACGACGGCGACGGGGTGACCGCCACCGTGCCGAGCGGCGTCAGCTCGCCGGTCGCCGGGTCGCGCCGGGCGGCGACGATGCCCTCGGCCCGCCCGCCCGTCTCCGCCGTGTAGCCCCCGATGTGGACGATCGCGTCCTGCCCGGTCACCGCTCCCACCTTCCGCCGTCTCCACCGTCGATCCAACCAGAGGCTTCCCGGGGAGCCGGCCGGTTAGGCGTCATTCCCGGCACCGGTTTACGGGCCCGCTCCGCCGAACCGGTGGCGGATCGCGGTCAGCCCACCGGCACCGGCTCGCCGCGCTGCCGCGCGACGTGCTCGACCAGCGAGATCAGCACCAGCTTCCCGGACTGCCGGTCCCGGGCGTCGCAGAGCACCAGCGGCACGTCCGGGTCCAGGTCCAGGGCGTCGCGGACCGCTTCCAGGCTGAACCGGCGGGACCCGTCGAAGCAGTTCACCCCCACCACGAACGGGATGCCCCGCTGCTCGAAGTAGTCGATCGAGGGGAAGCAGTCGGCCAGCCGGCGGGTGTCGGCGAGCACCACGGCGCCGAGCGCCCCGAACGCCAGCTCGTCCCAGAGGAACCAGAACCGGTCCTGGCCCGGGGTGCCGAAGAGGTAGACCTGGAGATCGTCGTTGATGGTGATCCGCCCGAAGTCCATGGCCACCGTGGTGGTCGACTTCTGCTCCACCCCGGAGACGTCGTCGGTGCCGATGCCGGCGCCGGTCAGCACCTCCTCGGTCTGCAACGGCCGGACCTCGCTCAACGCGCTCACCAGCGTCGTCTTGCCCGCGCCGAAGCCGCCGGCGATGAGGATCTTCAGAGCCAGCGGCACCCGCGGCGCGGCCGGCTCCCGGTCAAAGCGCACGGAGTCCACTGACCACCGCCTTGAGGATGTTGTCGTCGGGCAGCTGGGCGGCGGCCGGCGGCCGGCGCACCGTGACGAGCCCACGGGCGAGGAGGTCGCCGAGCAGCACCCGGACCACGCCGACGGCGAGATCCAGGTCGGCGGCGAGATCGGCCACGGCCACCGGCCGCCGGGCCAGGTCGGCGAGGCGCCGGTGCTCCGGCTGGAGACCGGGCACGCCGGACGGGTCGGCCCCCGGGGTGGTCAGCACGAACGCCACCAGGTCGAAGCCGTCGACCGGCGGGCGCACCCGGCCGCCGGTGAGGGTGTACGGGCGGACCACCGGGCCGGCGGCGGCGTCCAGCCACTCGTGCTGGGGGCCCGGCGACTCAGCCCGCATCGGTCGCCACCGTGCGGGCCGGTGTGCTGAGGTTCTCGCCGACCCGGATGACCAGCATGGCCATCTCGTACGCCACCAGGCCGATGTCGGCGTCGGCGTCGCTCACCACCGCCAGGCAGGCGCCCTGCCCGGCGGCCGTGACGAACAGGTACGCCGACTCCATCTCCACCACGGTCTGCCGGACCGCGCCGCCACCCACGTGCCGGGTGGCCCCCCTGGCCAGGCTGGAGAAGCCGGAGGCGAGGGCGCAGAGGTGTTCGGCGTCGGAGCGCTCCAGGTCGGCGGACGCGCCGAGCAGGAGGCCGTCCGCCGAGAGCACCACCGCCTGGCGGGCGGCCGGCACCCGCTCCACCAGGTCGTCGAGCAGCCAGTCGAGATCGGCGTTCTGCCGCGTCGTGTGCACCACTAGGCGTCCCTCTCAGTCGCGGTTCGATGGTCCGGAGCCGGCTCCGGCGGGGAGGGCTCGGTGGCCCGGGCACGGGCCGCGTCGGTGGTCGGAGCGTCGGCCC
>NZ_JBSSLX010000246.1:0-7798 GCF_053890995.1 Micromonospora sp. I033
GACCGCGGAACAGGCAACTCGGTGCGGTGCTGCCGGTGCCCGAGGACCGATCACCGGCTGACGTACCGGTCACCCGCAGCCAGACCCACCCGGCCTGTACGTCACGCACGGCCGGCGCTGATCATCTGGCCGCACCGCGAGCAGTCCGCGCGGCACCTGGGAGTTCCCGGTCCGTCGCGGCGGATTGCCCACCCGCTTCGACACCTCAACCTCAATTCGGTCCGCCACGGGCGGCGCTCGCCGACGGCGCCGCTGCGAACATGCGAAAGGAAATGTCATGGAACCCGTTCCGGAACACGACGTCGAGTGCGAGGGCGACGCTGAAATCAGCGTCGGCGATCCGGTCCTCGGCAAGTCACGGCTGTTGTCACGGCGGTGCGACACCTGCGTCTTCGCCCCCGGCAACCGGATGCACCTCGCCCCCGGCCGGCTGCGCGACCTCGTTACCGAAGCCCGCCAGCGCGAAGCCTTCATCGTCTGCCCATCAAACACTGCCGCACTACGGTCGGCCAAAGGCCGAGCCGGCAATCTGTCGCGGGTTCGCAGACCGCTACCGCACCCAATCGCTGCAACTGATCGAACGGCTCTTCGGCTTTGTCGAGGTCGACCCGCCACAATCAGCCGAGACCAGACCCGCGGCAGGGCGTTGACCGCCGTTGAACTACGAGACCCCGTCTCGCCTGCCACCCAGGGCTATCGCCTGTCGGTGCAGGCCCGCTGCGGCTACCGAGGTGCCGACCAGTGCTCCGTCATGGGTAGCTCATTCCGCTGAAGAGGTGCTGCCGATCCTCATGCTCATCTGGGACGATTGCCGTATGCGCCTCGACTGGCTCCGCACTCGCTGGCTCAACATTGCTCTCGGCCTTACGATTGGCGCCATCGTGGGGCTGGCGGTCTACCTGGGCAGCCGATTGACCGGGCCAGCCCTCTTTGCGCTCTGCGGCACGACGGCGGGCGGGGTCGGCGCGGTGGTGGCATCCGGCTACTCTCGCTTCTTCCAGCTTGCGGAAGTTACCGTCACGGTGCCTCAGTTCAGCGAGCTCCGATTCGCCGTCACACGGGACAACAAGCAGGTCGCGTGGCGGCTGTTCCTCGAGGCGGTTACCCGGGTCTCCGGCCAGCCATTGGCGACCGGCACCGGCCTGCTCAGAGAAGCCCTGAGCTCGCTGTACCAGCTGTTCGGCATCACCAGGGAAGTACTGGGCCAGGCGACGCCCTCGGCGCGCGCGCCCGGACGTCCTACCGTCGAGCACCTGGCAATCGCGATGCTCAACAACGAGCTCCGGCCATTCTTGTCCAAGTGGCATCCGCGCCTGCGCCAGTGGGAGCGGTCTCACCCCGAAGATCTCGAGTCTGAGTGGCCCGAGGATGCGGAGTGCCGCGCTGAGCTGGCAGCGATGCAGCGCCGGTTAGTGCGGTATGTTGAGGGCTTTGGTGAGCTCGCTCAGGTGCCCAGCCTCAAGGACGTAATGCAGGGCGTCCTTGATGGTGCCCTGGTCATGCCTGGCCAGGCGGAGCGCCGTTTCTCGGCGTCCAGCCCTCAGCGTCGGCCTACAGGTTCCGGGGCAGCGTAAGGTTCTGCGGGGTCACTCTCCCGGCACATGGTGCCATTCCTCCTCCGCCAGGTCACGGCCGGCCGCGTCGCCCCACTCGTCGGGTGACAGCTTCAGCGGACCAGCAGGCCGTGCTTGTCGACCGGCGGATGTATGACTCGGTCAGGACGACCAGAGCCGCGCCGCCAGCGGAGATCGCCATACCGCTCATCGGGCCAGGAACGTCTGCTGGCACACCTGGTCACCCGAGCCCGAACCACCGCCCACCTCAGTCCATAGTGATGGTGGCGACGCCGACATCAATACCGGGCCCAGATCAGCCCCTGTAGCGAAGACTCCGCTCCGCGAAGGGCGGCTGCAGTACTAAGGGACGTCTCGTAACGGGGTGGAGGCGTTGCCCGGCGCGGGACCGGTGGTCAGCCAGCAAGGATGATATTGTGGAGGTTGGCGATGCCGGAAGCGGCGTCGGTCAGTGTGTGGGCGGCGCGGCGGTAGTCGCGCAGGATCTTGAAGCACTTCATCCTGGCCAAAGCGTGTTCGACCCCTGCCCGGACGGTTCGGTGTTCGACGTTGGGGGTTCGCTTCCAGTCCGGCAGGTCGCTGTCGTCGGTGGGCTTGCGGTACGGGATGATCACTTCGGGGTTGCCGCGGTCGCCGCCGTCGGCCATCACCGGCCGTCCGGCGAGCTTCTGGTCGATTTCTGAGGTGCGGTAGACGATGGTGTCGTTGCGGTTGCCCGGCTGTGGGTCGCCGACGGCGATGACCAGGCGGGTGCTGGCGTCGATGGCAACCTGCAGGTTCGTCGAGTACCGGTAGTTCATGCTCCGGGCGGCCAAGCGCTGATCGCGGGTGAAAATCAGGGTGCCGTCGACGATGGCGATCTGGTCGACCGGGCGCCGGCGCACCGGCGCCAGGGCCAGCAGCGGGCCGAGGGTGTCGATGACCCGGTGCGCAGCCGAGTGCGACACCCCGAACAGCGAACCGATCTGCCGCATGGTCAGGTTCGTGCGCCAGTACGCGGCGACCAGCAGCACCCGATCAGGCAGTTCCAGAGCCCACTGCCGGCCCGGCCGGCCGTCAGCGATGGCGTCACCGCCACGCTCGGCGACCAGGCGGACCAGCCTGCGGACCTGGCCGGTTGCAGTCCCGTCAATGGGAAGATCCAGTCAGGGTGGGCCGCGGTGATCACCTGCACCCAGGCATACTGACCGACCGTCCTGGGAAGACAGACACCGGGGTTACGACCGTCCCTTAGTCGTCCCTGTTGTTGCGTGCCGGGCAGGCGGCGCTCGTTGGTCAGCCGGATTCATCGGCGACCGGTCCGACTATCGGCATATTTGGTAGGGTTCGCCACCCGTCGATTAACGAGGTCCGCTCGACCGGTCGGACGATGTGATCATGAACGCAAAATACCTACGGTTGACCAACCACTTGGGACCTTGAACAACCGGGCTGACCACTCGCCACTCATGACTCGGGGGTGAACGTGGAAGCGATCTTGGATTTTGTGATTCATGGCGAAAACCTTCCGGGCGACATGATCGACACGGACTCCATGGGCAGCGCCCTCACACGCTTGGAACAGCAACTTCAACAGCGCGGCTACGACTGGAAGCGTGTCTCGTTGCTGGTTCTGGCCAACTCAAAGATGGTCGGCGGCCGCAAGGATCAGATTGATTCTGACTCCGGTGTCCGGGATGGTCTGATGGACTTCTGCGCAGCGAGGGGATGGCACCCATCTCTGATCGGCGCCAGTGTCCACTCTTCCTTCTTTCAGAGCCGCGCCGCCGCGGAGGATGACATTCATGACGGCATCCTGCTGATTGCGGTGATCAGCGCCGTATTTCCGAAGCTGCCGGTGTCCTGTAACATAAGCCAGAAGGGGCCGGGACGCAAGAACACGGCGAGGCAAGTTGTCGAGGAATGCGTGACCCAGTATCGCCGACAACTGCAGGCGACATACGGCATCGATTGGACGTCGGAGCAGATATTCGAGTCCTCCACGGGCCTCCTCTTCACTTCGGGCAGCGGACATGTCGAGCGATCCGGCCATACGGCCAGGGAGTTCATCGACTTCTCCGACTGCTACGCCCTCGGGCAGGAACTGCTGGAGGTGTCCGAGGAAGCAAGGGTCATCGGAGGGTGCGCGTCCAACCGCACGAGTAACCTGTTCCAGACGATCTACTACTCCGTCGAGGTCGGCGGCACCACTTCCTACAGGTTCTCCTACAACCACTGCGCGGTGGTCGCCCTCCTTCCCTACATGACACCGCGGTTCCTGCTGCTGCACCCCTTCGACTACGCACAGGATGCGACGCCGCTACGGATCGAATGGGATCGCAAGGATGAGTACGCAGACGGCCGCTACTACTACATTAGGACCATCAACGGAGAACCACCGGTCGAGTTCCTGTCGCGCTACTGGGACCTCACCCGGGAGGAACTCGACGCCATGGAGGAGAAGAAGACCCCGATCCCCACGGAGCCGAAGTCGTATCGGTACACCATCGGGTCGTCCAAGCACAGGAACGACAGAAGTATCTGGCCGAACGTCCCCGTGTGGTTCGAACGTGTGGGCGATCAGGTCATGCTGCGGGTGGTTCGGGCCGAGGCGCACGACAGCAACTATTTCCTGATGGTTATGGGCAACGAGCCCAGTCGGGCCGGCATCGACGCGATCCAACGGAACTGCGCGGACTTGGCAAATTACTTTCAGAGCACGACCAACCGGACGGCTACAGTTCTGTCCTTCGACTGCGAGAGCCGGAAATATCTGTTGAACTCGCAGGGCAGCAATCTCGAGGCGAAGTCGATGGCTCAAATGCTGCCGGATCTGGCCCAAGTAGTGGGAATCTACGTCAATGGAGAATACTCGGTCGGCTCGAAGAAGTCCATCGGATACCACAACTTTTCGCAAATCAGTGCCATTGTCGCCGAGCGCCCGACGAGCGAGCTTCCATCCGTAATCAAGGACCGGATGCGACCAAGCTCCAGTATCAAACTGTTCGTCTCCCATGCCAGCCGAGACAAGGAGCTGGTCAAGAAGATCGTCCTGAACATGGGCGAGGGTATTCCGAAGATCGAGAAATGGATGGACGAATACGAGATACCGACCGGGGCGCACCTGGAGCGGGAGATCAGCAGGGCGATCAACGACGCGGAGACGAGTTTCGTACTGGCCTTCGTCAGCTCGTCGGCACTCAGGTCTAACTGGGTCCGCGATGAGCTCGACTGGGCGATCGCGGAGCAGCAGCGGCGCCGTAGGACGTACGTGCTACCTGTGCTGCTGGACGATGTTCGCGACGAATTGGCTTCCGCCTGGCCCGAGCGTCATGTCGAGTACCTCATGGCACACAAGTACCTCGTGCTCAGAGAGTACTCCGACGACGCCGTGGAGGCGTTCTCGAGAAAGTTGGCTCAGGACCTCAAGCTGCTGCTCACCCCGTAGCAGGAAGGGATCGTTGTTACACGGACGGGTCCCAGGCGATGAGCTGATCGAAGATGCGACGGTTGCCTTCGAGCTTCAGGGAATCCAGCGGTATGCGGCCGTAGAACATCAGGACTAGGTTACTGGCCGTGCCCCGGGCGGAGGCGTCGGCCGTGTCCAGGGCCTCGCCGGCAGCGGGCTCGCCGAGGCGGGCGACCCGTGCCCCGTTGCGGGACAGCCGGAGGCGCCAGGAGCGGCCCTCGGTGGCGTGATAATCGACGACGGCGGGTTGGTGTGGCCAGGCGGCCGTCGTTGCGCAGAGGGTGAACTGGCAGTCGTCGAAACGGTCGAGGGCGACCTCGTCTGACAGCGACTGCGGGGCACCCACGGTGAGCTGGGCATCATAGGTGTGCACCGCGATCTCGGGGACCTGCCGCCGCGCCCAGGCGCCAGAGGTTTGCGGTGACGGCGAGTCACCCCACCACGTCCAACAACCGCGGTCAGGATGATGTTGAAGATCACGTACGACCCTTTGGCTCCAAGGTCCGTCGCCGATCGGATCGTTACCGGGGAGGAACACCGCTACCACGTGCGACACTACGAAAAGCATCAGCCACGCGAACGTGTCGTACGCCCAACGAGGGCTGGCGTGAACTCTCATACCACCAAGATCGTCGGCTCTGCTGCCATGACGCCTCCCATCTCGAGGGAATTCATCTCCCCCACTAGAGGGAGGATCGAATCCTCGGGCACACCCAACCTGGCGTGAGGGACCGCGACCAGCGGCATGCGCACCGAACCGATGGCCTAGTGCCCGCGGGGACGAGTCGGATTGCGACGCCGACCACGGTGAACATGCTCAATTCGGCTACAGCGGATGCGCTGCACCGTCGACGCCACATCGCTGGTGAAGGCACCTTCAAGACCGCCGCCGGTTGGGCAAAATACTGGCCTCACGTCATCGCATCTTCGGTGCGCCCGCAGGCTGTGCACGTTCAACTGGGGGCAGCATGTGCGATGAGCTGTGCGCGGACAGGTGTCAGCGAGGGCGGTTAGCGAGGTGCGCGTTGACGTGTGGCGCGCCGTTGCTAGTCGGTAATGGCCAGTGGCGGCGGACGGTGCGTTCGGACCGGCCGATTCGGGCGGCGATTTCGGCCGGGTGAAGGGTGGGGTCGCGGCGCCGCCAGTAGGCGACGGCTGGGGCGGTGTCGGTCGGCGCGTCGCCTGGGTTTGTCTCCCACGCTGCCTGCGGCAGCCTCGGCCCGCTCGCACCGTCGTTGTTCGTACGTCGTGGCTGCGGGGCGTTGTTTGGTCGTGCCGGCGGCGTGTCTTGAGCCAGTTGGGGGTGCGTGTCGCCGCGCCGTGATCGAGTGCGGGTCGCGGGGATGACGGTCTTGGCCGGTGATTTTTCGGCCGAGGGTGAAAGTGTTAGCGCTGCGCCCGGTGCTGTTCCGAGCGTCGCGGCGTGGATTCTGGCGGTGATCTCGACGAGGCTGACGCTGGCGACGATGACGAGCCCGTCAACCGAGATGGGCAGCAGATAGGCGGCGCCATGTTCGGTCTCCCCGTAGCGGGCAGCGACGCCGACGAGGTGCCAGTAGCTCACCCAGGTGGCGATGGCGGCGATGACGGCGGTCGCGGCGAGGCGGATGGCGCGGAGCAGGCGGCGGTGGTGGGGCGCGCGGGAGATCAGCTCGACGGTGAGCAGCAGGGCCAGAGGCGGCCACGCGGCGATGATTTGGCTTATCGGGTTCGGGCGCGCGTGCAACACGTTCGCGGCCACTGACGCTACGACGCCGAGGGCGAGGCTTGCCCGTACCGCCCACCGCAGTCGCTGCAGTTGGTCGGTGGCGTCACCAGCCAGTGCGTTCGGTGAGTCATCACTGCTGGAGGTGAGCGTGGCGTTCGCGGTCATTCGACGCCTCCCTCGGTGTTGAGCAGACGGCGGTTGCAGGAGGCACTGCCGTGGCGGCGCAGGTCGGCAATGAGCCGGTCTGCGAGGGCGAGGGTTTCGTCGCTGGGTTCGGCGTCGATGTCGTTGAGCCGGCGTGCCAGGGTTCGGCGCAGCATCCGGATGCCCTCGACATCGCCGAGGTCTGCGCGGGATCGCATCGCTGCCTGGTACAGGTCTTCGTGGTGCGGGTTGTGGGTGATGGCGGCGTCGAGGACGGCCAGTTGTTGCGCGGGTTGTCCTGCGAGGGTGTCGGCGAGGGCGAGATGCGCGTCGAGGGCTTCCTGGCGTATTGCCTCCCTGTAGGGCTCGATCCATTCGTAGTCGCAGCCGTCGGCGAGGGATCCGGTGTAGGCGTCGACTGCTCGGCGTAGCGCGGCGGCCCGGGTTTGTGGGTCGGTGGCCTGTGCGGCGTCGCGGATGGCTGTGCGCATGCGCCACCGGTCGATGTCGAGCAGGTCTCGGTTGAGGACGTAGCGGTGGTCGGGGTGGGTGACGTGTCCTGCGGATCTGCCGGCGTGGCGTAAAACGGCGCGTAGTCCGGAGACGTAGGTGTAGAGCCGGCCGGCGGCTTTGCTGGTTGGGGCGTCGGGCAGCAGGTCGTCGAGGATCGCCTCGGTGGAGGCGGCGCCGTCGTGCACCGCCAGGTACACCAGCAGCTCGAGGGATTTGGCGCGTGGTGTGCGGTTCGGGTCTGCGCCGACGACGGCGGGTGCGCCCAGCACTTGGACCCGCACTCGCTTGCCGTCCTCCGGGTCGCTGCCCCTTTCGCTGGTTGCCTGATCTGGCGCCTCCGAGTCCTCAGGGGGCTTGGATGCTGGGACGGCGGGGCTGTCCTGGTGCGCGTCTTCTGGCACGGCAGCGGTG
>NZ_JBSSLX010000247.1:0-7738 GCF_053890995.1 Micromonospora sp. I033
CCGGCGCTGCGGTAGCCTCTCGGCCACCGGGGTGTGCGAGGGGGGTGGCGGGAGGTGGTCGCGGTGGTGCGGACGGCCTTGACGATGGCGGGGATGGAGCCGATCAGCAGGACCAGGGCCCAGATCAGCGCCACCACGGCGAACACCACCGCGCCCAGGTCGTCGGTGACGCTGACCAGGATCCCCGGCACCAGGTGGTGCAGGAACTCCAGCGCCACCGTGGCGACCAGGGTGGTCAGCGCCAGCAGCACGAGCCCCTTGTTCTGCAGGAAGCGCGGCTGGGCGGCCAGCAGCAGCCCCGCCCAGACGAGCTTGAGCAGCAGCACCAGCCCGAGCAGCACGGTCGCGTCGCCGACCGGGAAGAATCCCCAGACCGCCAGGTACGCCAGCGTGCCGAACGGCGCGGCCAGGAACAGCGAGACCATCACGGTCAGCTCGACGAAGGCGACGATCAGCAGGACCAGCGACACCAGCAGCAGCACGATCGAGAAGACCAGGGTGGCCACCCCCTGCACCCGGCCCTGGATCCGGTCCGGCACCACCAGGCTCAGGCCGAACAGCCCGGTGGTCCAGAGCGCCACCAGGTCGATCAGCGCCAGGTGGCCGGTGCCCCGGCCGGACGGCTCGGTGACCGTGCCGACGTCGCCCAGCCCGACGCCGAGCTGTCCGGCGCTGTCCCGCAGCGCGCCACCGGCGTCCCCGCCGCCGGTGAGCGCCGCCGCCCCGAACTCCAGGCCCACCACCAGCGCGATGGCGAGCAGCGCCAGCAGCAGGAACGGTTTCCGCAGCTCACCCATGTCGCCCCTCCTTCCCGGCCGGCGCCGGTCGGCCGGGCCCGCGTCCGCTCAGGACCGGGCGACGGTGACCACGCACCCGCCACCTCCCGGGCACCGCAGGGCGACCTCGGTCTCCCCGTCCACCGCCACCGTCGCCACCGCCGTTCCGTCGTCGCCGGGCGCCACCTCGTCGGTGACGGTGACCTCGGCGTCGCCCGGCGCGGGGGCGGTCACCACGAACGGCGCCCCGCTGCGCAGCACCAGGCTGCGCAGTCCGCCCGGATCGGCCACCCGCAGCCGGCAGGCGGTGCCGAAGCCGACCACCACGCCCTCGGGGGAGGGGCTGGGCGCGGCGGCGGGTGGCACGCACGCCACGGTCACCGTCGCCGGGTCCACCGCGCCGGCGTCACCGCCGAACCGGGCCAGCCAGCCGGGCCCGGCGGCCGGGTCGCCCCGGTCGTGCCGGCCGCCGGCCACCCCCACCACGTAGAGCACCACCAGCAGCCCGGCGAGGGCCGCCAGCAGCACCTTCTGCCGCCCGCTCACGGCTGGAGGAGCTGGGTGAACCGGATCTGGTCGACCCCGGCGAAGTACCGGTCGGTGCCCTGTGTCCTGCTCACCGCCACCAGGGTCAGCGTGTGCGGGCCCCGGGCCAGCTCCACGGTGCCCACGTCGACGAAGTCGGTGACCACCACCGTCGGGGTGAAGCCGAAGAAGGTGTCGCCGACCTGCCGGCCGTCCACCAGCCAGATGGTGTTCGCGTAGTCGAACGAGGTGGTGCGCACGGTGGAGAGCCGCCAGGTGCCGCCCGTGGGCAGGTCGACGGAGACGGTGACCCGGTCGCCCACCGCCCGGCCCAGGAAGAAGAGCTGGGCGTCCGCCGACCAGACCACCTCGCAGCAGTTCGGCTGGGACACCACCTGCGCCGCCGCCGCGGTGGTCGACCGCACCGTGGCGCCGGAGACCAGGCTCTCCGCCTCCACGGTCACCACCTCGGCCCGCGGCGGGGGCGGCGGGTCCTCGCCGCGGGTCACCAGCCACACCACCACCCCGCTCACCACCAGCAGCAGCGCCGCGGCGGCCGCGAGCCACGGCCACGGCGCCCGCTTCGGGGGTACGACCGCCCGCACGTCGTACGTCACGCGGCCGCTGGACCGGGAACTCTCCTCGGGCGCGGTGTTCGCCGAGTACGCGAAGCCGGTCATGTCGTAGCGCCGGGGCGGGGTGCCGGGCGGCACGGCGAGCCGGACCAGGAACGACACCGAGCCCTGGCCGGGCACCACCCGCTGCGGCTCGGCCACGGTGAACCAGCCGCGCTGGGTGCCCTCGCCGGGCGCCACGTCGAAGACCACGGTGTCCGGCGCCTCGCCCGGGTTGGAGACGGTGAAGGTCAGCTCGCCGCAGTTGCGGGCGTCCAGGGTGAACTGCTCGGCGGCGGCGACGACGGTCCATTCGGTGGTCATGACGGCTCCTCTGACGGCTGCTCGTGGGGTGCGGGGGACGGCACGCGGGCCCGACCGACCGCGGGGACGGACGCCACCCCGGTGGCCGTGCCCTCCGGGTCGTCGGTGCCGGTCCCGGGCGGCTCCGGGTCGTCGGCGACGGGGTTGGTGGAACCCGGGCCGGGGCCGGCGGCCGGGTCGGTGGTGACCTCGACGGTGACCGCGGCGGGTTTCTCCGCCTCGACGATGCGGGTGACCAGGGCGAGCCGGTCGGCGGCTTCCGGCGGCACCCGGACCACCACGTGGAACGGCCGGTCGGCCGGCTCGTCCAGCACGAACCCGGTCACCCCGGTGGCCAGCTCCAGCGCGGTGCGCATCCCGTACGGGGTGCCCCGCCAGCGGGCCAGCAGCGCGCCGTGCGCGACCAGGTCCCGCAGCCGACCCAGCGGCAACGGCAGCGGCGCGTCCGACCGGGGCGCGGCGACCACGTGGTCCATGGCCACCCACCGGGTCAGGTACGCCACGAAACCCTCCGGCGTCCGGTACGGCGCGAACAGCGCGTCGACGTCGGCCAGCACCGCCTCGTCCGGGGCGTGCAGCGCCTCCATCACGTCCAGCAGCGCGCCCAGCACGCTGCCCGGGCCGGCGGCCCGCTGGTACGCGGCCGGCAGCAGCCGCTCAATCGCCGCTCGGCGCATCCTGCCGCACCACCTCGATGTCGTGCTCGCCGGAGCAGAGCAGCCAGGTGCCGGGGACGGTGACCACGTCGGCCGTGGCCTGGTTGGCGCTGGCCGTCCAGTCCTGCGCGTCGCCGCTGCGGTACACCCCGCGCTCGCCGCCGGCCAGGACCAGCCGGGCGGCCGCACCGGCGCCGGCGGGCGCGGTGGCGGCGATCGCGTCGACCGGGACGAACCGGGTCCGGTCCCGCAGCGGCAGCCCGCAGTTGACCGACACCGGCTGCCACTGCGGCTGCGCGGCCAGCGTGTCCAGCCGGACCACCCCGCCGCTCTGCGTGGCGGCCAGCGCCAGGGGGCCGCTGAACGCCAGGTCCCGGCAGGTGCCGCCGATCCAGCCGCTCGCCATCGACTGCCACTTCACGTCGGACTCGAACAGCCGGGTGCGGTGGCAGCCCTGCCCGGGCTTCTTCGGGTCCGGCTCGCCGGCGCCGCTCCACAGCAGGGTGGCCGGGCCGTCGTACTGGACGGCGAGCACCCGGTTGTCCACGTTGGCCAGGCCGACGTGGGCGAAGGTGCCGGGGCGGCCGGCGGCCGTGGACAGGTAGACCCCGAAGCCGGCCTGCGCGGCCACCGCCACCCCGGGCGCGCCCCGTTCGGAGACGAACGCCCGGACCGCGTAGAAGCCGCGGTCGGCGTCGGCCGGGTCGACCAGGATCTGCAACGGCACGGCCCCCGGCAGCAGGGACACCTCGTACAGGCCGGTGTCGGTGGCCAGCAGCAGCGCACCCGTGCCGTCCCGGTCGATCCAGGCCAGGTCGCGCACGCCGGAGTCGAGGTCGGTGAGCAGCGTCCAGGTCTCGCCGAGGTCGGTGCTCAACCGGACCCGGGAGCCGCCGGCGTCGCGCGTGGTCACCACGGCCACCGAACCGGCCCGGGGCACCACGCCGGGGCGGACCGGGGCGGGCGCGGGCACCACCCGGACCACGCTCTCGCCGTCGAACCGGCCGGCCGGCTCCCACCCCGCCCCGGCGTCGGTGGAGCGGAACAGCACCGGGCCGCGCCCGGCGTACCAGGTGCCCGGCTGGTACTGGTCGACGGCCACGGCCCGCACCTGGGCGTCCGGCGCCTCGTCGACCACGAACCGGACCGACTCGACGTAGCGCACACCGGGCTCGGCGTGCTCCAGCATCCGGTACACGTTGGAGGCCCGCAGCGGCTCGCCGAACGCCCAGCCCGCCGGGTTGAGCGGGGTCGGCAGCGGGCTGAGCGTCTGGTGCAGCCGGTCGTGGATGCGCCGGCGGACGGCGTCCACGTCCTCCTCGCGGCGGACCACCACCCGGGCCCGGACGGAGACCGCCTTGTAGCGCGCCCAGCCGGCCCGCACCGCCGTGCCGAGCGCCCGGCGCCGCTCCAGGTCGCCCTCCACCCGGCGGCGCGCCTCCTCGACCTCGTGCTCGCGCAGCACCGCCACCGGCAGCCGGCCGCCCGGGCGGGCCCGCTCCGGGACGTACGGCACCAGGACCACCTCGACCTCGCCGGGGCGGGCGAAGCTGTAGACCGACGCCCGGGTGAACGCCCGGGCCCGGGCCACCGCGCCGGAGCCGGCGGCCAGGATCTCGTAGTCCCGGGCGGTCACCGCGCGTTGCTGGGCGAAGAACTCGTACGGGCCGCGGGCCAGGGCCGACTCCAGCGACTCCAGGTCCCGGCCACCGGCGGCCGGCGCCGGGTTGTCCACCTTGAGCCCGGGCAGCGGGTCGCGGAGGCTGGTCAGCGTCCCGGCGGCCACGTTCCCGGCCGGCCCGCCACCGCAGCGGTACCAGAGCCGGACCTGCCGGCCGGCCGGCGGCACCGCCGCCACCGGGCCGGGCGCCCCCTCGACGCCCGGCCCGGCGCCGTCCGCCGGCCGCAGGTCCAGCGCGGGGGCGAAGGTGACCACCCCGGAGGCCCGGTCGACCAGGTAGACCTTGGCCTGCGGGCCGACGCCGGCGAAGCTGTCCACCGGCCGCCAGATCTCGTACGTGCGCCCCTCGTGCTCCCGGGCGGCGGCGCCCAGCTCCACCGAGCCGGTCGGCACCTCCACCCCGAGCAGCAGGTCCAGCGCCTCGGTGGTCCGGGCCAGCGGCGCGCGGGAGGCCCGGAACACCTGCCCGGCCTGCCCGGTGCCGGTGCCCAGCAGCTCCGCCTCGACCGGCTCGCAGTGGTGCACGCGTACCGTCACCTCGGTCTCCCCGGCGGGCAGCACGGCCGGCTCGGTGGTCACGAAGACGACCGGCCGGGGGTCCGCGCCGCGGGCGGCGGCCACCCGGGTGCCGGCCGGGACGCGGACCGCGCCCCGGTCCGGACCGGTCCGGGTGAAGCGGACGTCGGCCCAGGCGGCGGCCGGCGGGTGCCGGGTAACCCCGAGCAGGTTGAGGAAGGCCACGTACGCCTTCTCCGGCAACTGGTTCAGCCGGTAGATCATCACCTCGGTGAGGTAGGCGAACGTCTCCAGCAGCGCCATCCCCGGGTCGTGCGCGGAGAGGTCCGTCCAGTCCGGGCAGGACCGGCGGATCCGTTCCCGCGCCTCGGTCACCAGGTCGAGGAAGGCGCGGTCGTCCAGGTGCGGCACCGGCAGCGTCATGCGGTCGCCTCCTCGCCGGGTTCGTCGTCGACCGGGAGCAGGTCGACGGAGAAGAGCAGGTGGCCGGGGGAGAGGCTGGCCCGCACCCGGTAGTCCAGCCGGATCACCAGCCGCCACGGGTCGTCCGGGTCCGGCCCGGCGTCCACGTCGAGCACCTCGACCCGGGGCTCCCAGCGCCGGATCGCCTGCCGGACGTAGTGGATGGCCAGGCCGGCTGTGGTGTCGTCGTTGGGCGCGAAGACCAGCCGGTGCAGCCGGGAGCCGTACCCGGGGCGCATCAGCCGCTCGCCCGGCGTGGTGGACAGGAGCAGGAACAGCGCCTGGCGTACGGTCTCGTCGCCCTCGGTCATGGCCAGCCCGCCGGCGGCGGTCAGCGCGAGACCACCGGTGCGACCCGTGTCGAAGCCGGCGCCGACGAAGCGGAAGGCCCTCATGCGTCCGCCCCCAGGAAGGTCTGCCGCGGGTCGCGCACGGTGTGGTGGACCAGCCCGGGCGGGCTGCCGTCGGTGAGTCCGTCCAGGTGGGACAGCACCACGCGGTGCCCGTCGACCCGCAGCCAGGCGCTGTAGCCCACGGTCACCCGCAGCGTCTTCGCGCAGGGCTTGACGGTCGGCCCGTAGTTGGGACAGGCGGTGATCTCCCGCCCCTCCGGGTCGGCCTCGACCAGCACCGGCACGCCCCGCACGGTGACCCAGCGCTGCGACGGGCGGTTGGCAACCCGGCCGTCGTGGCCGCAGGTGATCAGCGAGTCGCGGTGGATCCAGCGCATCAGCCACCTCCGTGGGCGCGGGCGAGGGTACGGGCCTGGGCGGCGGCGGTCTCGGCGTCCTCGGCCGCCTCCGCCTGCAGGAAGTCGACGGTGCGGGCGCGCACCACCATGGCCCGGCCCGGCGCGGAGAGCACCAGGTCGCCGGCCGCGTGCACGGTGGTCAGCTCGGGACGCAGCTCGACGAAGCTGCCGCCGTCGGTGGCCAGCCGCAGGGCGCGCCCGTCGTCGTCGATGACGATCGACTGGCCGGTGCCGGTGCGCATCGACCAGCGCCGCGACCGCCCGGACACGATCCCCGCGTCGTACGGCTCGACCGCCCCGAACAGCGCGCCGAGCACCACGCCCGAGGCCGGCTCGCCGTGGTCTGCCCGGGCGCGGGCGGGGCGGTGGAGAAGCGGGTCAGGTGCCCGTTCGCGTCGAGCGTGTGCACCACCTCGGTGAGCACGTACACCCCGGCGACCGGGTCGGGGACGCCGGCCAGGGCGATCCGCCGGCCCGGGCGCAGCGCCGGGTCGCCCTCGGCCGTGCCCTCGGCGGTGACCAGCGCGGCGACCCGGGCGTCCAGCCCCGCCTGGGCGAGCGCGGCCAGCTCGTCGTCACTGCGGCCGGGCTGGTCGACGGCCGTGCGCACGCCGTCCGCGCCCACCCCGCCCGGATCCGGGCGCAGCGGGATGCGCCGGCCGGACCGGGCCTCGTCGGCCTGCTGGCGCATCGGCTCGGCGCGCTGCGGGTGCCAGCCCAGCGCGACGCACCCGCCGCCGGCCCGGTCCAGGTTCTCGACGACCCGCAGCGCGTGCACGGTGGCGCCGAGGGTGAGCGGGACCGGGTCGCCGTGGCCGTCGAGGGTCAGCAGGCGCAGCCGGTCGCCCTCCACCGCCAGGTGCAGCCCGGCCCGGCCGGCCACCTCGCGGAGCAGCTCCAGATCGGTGTGCCGGTGCTGGAGCAGCCGGTCCAGGCGCGGCCCGTCGGTGTCGGCGTCGACGGTGAGCCCCAGGTCGGCGCAGAGCGTCCCGGCCAGCTCGGCGGCCGTCACCGACTCGAACACCCGCAGCTCCTGCCGCTTGCGCAGCCGGTGCAGCGGGTCGTACGCCCGGATCCGCAGCAGCGCCGCACCGTCGCCGGCGTACTCCGCCTCGACGGCGGTCACCTCGCCGCTGAACAGGGCGTCGGGCTGGCCGTCCAGGCGCAGGTCGAGGGCGGCGCCGGGGCGTACCGGGGTGTCGAGGGCGGCGGCGCCCGGGGCGGTGGCCAGGGTGAGTTCGCACTGGGTCGGCTGGTCCAGGCGGGCGGCGACCCGGACCCCGCGCAGCCGCCGGGGATCGGCGAGCGGGGTGCCGTCGATCGTCACGGCGGCGGCCCGGATCACGGCGCACCTCCCGTGTCGGTACGGGCGCCGGCGGGGGGGGGGGCGGCTGTCTCTTATAAACAACTCCGAGGCCACGAGACCGTACTAG
>NZ_JBSSLX010000248.1:0-7663 GCF_053890995.1 Micromonospora sp. I033
CGGTCGCCGGGACGCCGGGCCGGTGGACCTGGGGCGGAACCAGGGCGCGCCGCGGCCGGTCGCCGGGCGGTGTTCGGCGGCCGGCCGGCGGCTCACCGACTCGACCCGGGTCAGCACCGCCTCGGGCACCTCGACCTGGGCGACCGTGCCGCTCGCGGTGTGGTGCAGGTGCACCCGGATGCCGTGCCGGGCGGCCAGGTGGGACACCACGTGCAGGCCCATGCTGCCGGCCGCGGCACTGGACAGCGTGGCCGGCGCGGCGAGCCGCTCGTTGATGGTGGCCAGCCGGGTCTCGCTGATGCCGATGCCCTGGTCGTGCACCCGCAGGGTGAGCCCGTCCACGGTGCGCCGCCCGTCGACCAGCACCCGGGCGTCCGGTGGGGAGTAGACGGTGGCGTTCTCCAGCAGCTCGGCCAGCAGGTGCACCAGGTTGCCGGCCGCCGCGCCGTGCACGGCGGCGGTCGGCACGTCGATCTCCACCCGCGGGTAGTCCTCGATCTCGGAGGCCGCCGCCCGCACCACGTCGTCGAGGAGCAGCGCGCCCTCGTGCCCCCGGCCGGGCTCGCCACCGGCGAGGACCAGCAGGTTCTCCCCGTTGCGGCGCAGCCGGGCGGCCAGGTGGTCCAGGGCGAAGAGCCGGGCCAGCGCGTCGGGGTCGGTCTCCTCGCGTTCGAACTCGTCGAGCAGGCGGAGCTGGCGGGTGATGAGCGTACGGATCCGCCGGGCCAGCGCCTCGGCCATCCGGGTCACGTCCAGCCGCAGCTCGGCCTGCTCGCCGGCGAGCCGCAGCGCGGCCCGGTTGACCGTGTCGAACGCCTCGGCGACCTGGGCCACCTCGTCCCGGCCCCGGCGGATCCCGTCGGTCAGCCGGGTGGCGGTGCCCTCGGCCGGCGCGCCCTCACCCGCGGCGATCGCGGTGATCCGCTCCGGCAGCTCCCGGTTCGCCATGGTCAGTGCCGCGAACCGCAGCCGCCGGAGCCGCCGGCTGGTCCGGACCGCCAGCAGCACGGCGGTGAGCAGCGAGCCGAGCGCCACCGTGCTTGTCGCGCCGGCGGTGAGCAGGGCCCGTTGCCGGGCGGTGCCGGCCAGCGCGGCGGCGTCCCGGTCCAGCCCGTCGGAGAGTTCCCGGCCGAGCAGGTTGTAGCGGCGGATGGCGCCGCTCTGCGCCACGTACCAGGCGTCGCCGTCGGTCTTCAGCGACTCCGGGCCGCCGTCGGTGTCCAGCACGCCGTCGCGCATCCGCCGGGCCGTCTCCACGTCGGCGCCGCCGACCAGCCGGTGCCAGGCGGAGGTGGCCGGGCCGGCGGCGATCCGGAGGAACTCGGCCTCGCGCTGCTCCCGGGCGCCCCGGAGCCGGCCGAGCCGGACCAGGTCGCCCGGGACCAGCGCGCCCCGCACGAACACCCCGCGCAGCAGGTCGCGTTCCAGGGCCGAGAGGTGCTCCTGGGCGGCCACCGCGGCCACCTCCCGTGCCTCGTTGGCCAGGTCGGCGTCGCGCAGCTGGGCGGGCAGCGCGTCGGCGACGGCGAGCAACGACTCGACAAGCGTCCCGTACGCCGGGTCGCCGCGGTCCCCGCCCAGGGCCAGGCCCCGGGTCGGTGCGAGTTGGCCGAGCCGGCCGTCCGCGTCGTCCAGCACCGGGGTCAGGTCCGGGGCGGCGTTCCGGGCGTCACGGCTGGCGGCGCGGTACCGGGCGAGCGCGGCGTCCACCCGGCGCCGCTGCGCGTCGACCAGCGGGCGGCCGGCGGTGCCACCGCGCTGGCGCAGCGCGGCCGTCTCGCCCAGTTCGCGTTCCAGCTCGTGCACCAGCCGCACGGTGGCGGTGGCGGTGCCGGCGAGCACGCGGGCCCGGTCGGCGTCGGCGGAGGCGTCGAGCGCGGCGTCGGTCTGGGCGGCGCCGAGCACCACCAGGCCGACCGTGGCCACCAGGATCGGCGCGAGCAGTTGGACCCGGACCGAGCGGAGGCGCCCGGCGCGGTCCGCGGGCCGGTGGTGCCGGCGTACGCGGGCGGGGTGGGGCAGCGGCACGGGGGTCTCCCGGTCGATGTCGGAGGGCCGGGCCCGGACGGACGTCCGGGCCCGGCACGTCGGGTCAGCTCGCGCCGAGGTCCTTCAGTGCCCGGTCCGCCCCGCGGTGCAGCCCCACCGGGTCGGTCTTGCGGGCGTTGGCCAGGTCGATGCCCTTGGCCGCCGGATTGGCCTGGGCGAGGACGTCCTTCTTCTCGAAGACCGTCTTCGTGATCACGCAGGCCACGTCGGCGTCGAGGTTGTCCCGGACCAGCAGCACGTTCGGCACCACGATGGTGGGCACGTCGGCGGCCGTCCGGTAGCTGTCCCGGCCGATGGTGCCGGCCTGGTACGCCGGGTTCAGCTCGGCCATCTTCGGCAGCAGCGGGCTGATGTCGAGGAACGTCACCTTGTCGCCGGCCGTGGTGAACAGGTCGGTCACCCCGCCGGTGGGCACGCCGCCGGACCAGAAGAAGCCGTCGATGCTGCCGTCCTTCATCCCGTCGACGGTCTTGGTCAGGTCGAGCCGCTGCGCCTGGACGTCCTTGGCCGGGTCCAGCCCGGCTGCGGTGAGCAGGCGGTTCGCGATGACCTCGGTGCCGGACTTGGGTGAGCCGGTGGAGATCTTCTTCCCCTTCATGCCGGCGACCGAGGTGATCCCCGAGTCGGCCCGGACGACCACCTGGGTGTAGTTGTCGTAGATCCGGGCCAGCGCCTTGACCGGCTGCGGGGAGCTGAAGCTGCCCTTGCCCTGCACCGCGTTGACCGCGGTGTCGAAAAGGGAGAACGCCACGTCGTACTGGCCCGCCACGAGCTGCTCGACGTTCTGCACCGAGGCGCCGGTCTCGGCCGCGGTGCCGGTGAGTCTGCCCCCGGTGGTCGCGGCGAGCTGGCCGGCCAGCGCGTTGCCGACCGGGTAGTAGACGCCGGTGGCGTTGCCGGTGGCGATGCCGACCCGGGTGTCCTTGGTGACCTCGCAGGTGACCTCGCGGGCGGCGTCGTCCGTCGCCGCGCCGTCCTGACGGCCCCCGCATCCGGCGGCGCCGGCCGCGACCAGGGCCAGCGCCCCGACGCCCGCGGCGATCCGCACGTCGATCCGTCTCACTCTCTCTCCTCCCGGTGGTCCACCAATTCAGGGACCGACGGGCCGCCGGCGCGACCGGCGGAGCCACGTCGGACGAGCACGCCCGCGACGGCCAGCGCGGCGAGCACCGCGCCGACCGCGACGGGCAGGGGTTCCAGCCAGAGCAGCACGAGCCCGGCGACCGCGCCGAGGATCCGCTCCGGCGCGCCGGCCGGACCGACGCCGGGCAGCCAGCCGCCCGCCGCCACGGCCAGCACGGTGACGCCGAGCGCGGAGACGACCGCGGCCACCGTGATCCGACCGATCCCGCCGATGCCGAGCAGGCCGAGGCCGGTCGGCGTGATCACGAAGGCGATCGGGATGAGGTACGCGGGCAGCGCGTACCGCAGGGTCTGCCACATGGTCGGCACCAGCCGGCCGCCGGTGACCGCGGCGGCGGCCACCGCGGCGAGCGCGGTCGGCGGGGAGACCTCGGACAGCACCGCGAAGTAGAAGACGAACATGGCCGTGGCGGGGGCGGCGACGCCGAGGTGCAGCAGCGCCGGGCCGATGATCACCCAGCCGATCACGAAGGACGCGGTGACCGGCACGGCCAGTCCGAGCAGGGTGAGGGCGACCGCGGCGAGCAGCGCGGTGAGGGCCAGCACCACGGCGGGCTCGGAGCTGACCGCCTGCGCCCCGCCGACCAGCAGCGCGGCGGCCTGCGGGCCGAGGCCGGTCTTGGTGGTGGTGGCGGTGATGATGCCGGCCGCGGCGCAGACCGCGCTGACCGCGAGCACCCCGCGTACGCCGCCGCTGAGCGCCTCGACCAGCCGGGCGGGGGTGAGCCGGTGCCGGCGGTCCAGGAAGGAGAGCGCGGCGGCCAGCACCGTGGCGATCACCACGGCCCGGGTGGCCGAGAAACCCATGGCGAGCACCACGATGATCACGATGAGCGAGAGGAAGTGGTAGCCGAAGCGGAGCAGCAGCCGCCCGGCCGAGCCGGTGTCGAGGACCACCGGGCGGACCCCGGAGCGCCGGGCGTCGATCTCGACGGAGAGCAGGATGCCCAGGTAGTAGAGGATCGTCGGCACGGTGGCCCAGCCGAGCACCTGGAGGTACGACACGCCCAGGTACTCGGCGATGATGAAGGCCGCCGCGCCCAGCGTGGGCGGGGAGAGGATCGCGCCGACGCCCGCGGCGGCGAGCATCCCGCCGGCCCGCTCGGCCGGGTAGCCGGCGCGGCGCAGGATCGGCCAGGTCACCGCCCCGATGCTGACCGTGGTGGCGGCACCCGAGCCGGAGACCGTGCCGAGCAGGAAACCGGAGGCGACGGCGGTGCGCCCGGCGGCGGTGCGGGAGCGGCGGAACGCGGCGGCGGAGAGTTCGACGAAGAACCGGCCGGCGCCGGAGAGGTCCAGCGCCGCGCCGTAGATGGTGAACAGCACGATGTACGAGGCGGCCACGTCCAGCGGGGTGCCGTAGAAGCCGCTGTCGGAGTTGTAGAAGGCGTCGACCAGCTGCGCGAAGTCGAGCCCGGCGTGGGCCACCGGCCAGCCCTGCGGCAGCAGGCCGCCGTAGTAGCCGTAGCCGAGGAAGAGCAGGCAGACGGCGGGAAGGATCCAGCCGGTGGTGCGCCGGCACGCCTCCAGCAGCAGGAGCAGCAGCACGGTGCCCAGCACCACGTCCAGCGGCACGAGCAGGCCCTGCCGGTCGAGGAACGCGTCGTAGCCGCCGCCGCCCGTGCCGAGCGCCACCGGCAGCACCGGATAGAGGCAGGCCAGCAGCGCGGCGGCGGCGAGCAGCCAGTCGGCCGGGCTGGGGCCGGGCCGCCGCGCCGGCTCGTCCGCCGCCCGCCGGCGCAGCCGCAAACCCGAGGGGTACGCCAGGAACACCATCGGCAGCACGCCGGCGAGGAAAATGATGAGGTAGTACTTGCTGCCCTGCGGAAGCGGGAGGAACACCTGCCAGAGGGCGAGCAGGGCGACCGCGACGGCGCCGCCGGTGAACAGCAGTCCGACCGGTCCGGACAGCACCCGTCCCGGCTTCTCCTCCTCGAACCGGGCCGCCAGTTTCCGTGTGTCGTGGTGCGTTTCCACCGGCCCGTCGTCGGCCCACGCCGGATCGGTGGTCGCGCCCTCGTCGGGCGGGAGCGGCACCGGAGCGGCGTCCACATCGGACGCCGGGGATTGCGCCGCGGCGGACCGCGGCGTCGGGGGAATCGCGTCGGACGGGCGAACGGGCGGCACGAAGGGGGACGATACGCGAATCGTCTACATCATGGGAACATTGCCCGACGTGATTGCGTGGAGTGACCGGAGTGAAGAGCCAATCACTCACCGCACGCCGATCTTGAGCGGATTTCACAATTGTCGCGCGAAAACCCGCAACAATTTCCGGCGCCCGAGCCGAGCCGGGTGATGATCCGTCCACTATGGCGGATTAGATCCGTTTGGCGGGCATCGGCGGCGGGCCCGCCGATGATCACCTTCCGTAGTGGGGGTCACACCCCGTGTCCGTCCACCCGGCCCGGTTAACCGGTCGAGCCTGTCGGACCGGGCGGTTAGGGTCGGCCGGTGACCAGCGGGCAACCACTCATCCAGGCGCGGGGGCTGGTGAAGCGGTTCGGCGACTTCACCGCCGTCGACGGCATCGACGTCGAGGTGCGTCCCGGCGAGGCGTTCGGCTTCCTGGGCCCCAACGGCGCCGGCAAGTCCTCCACCATGCGCATGATCGGCTGCATCTCGCCGCCCTCCGGTGGCGAGCTGCGCATCCTCGGCCTTGACCCGGTCCGCGACGGCCCGGCGATCCGGGCCCGGCTGGGGGTCTGCCCGCAGCTCGACAGCCTCGACCCGGAGCTGACCGTCCGGGAGAACCTCACCACCTACGCGCGCTACTTCGGCATCCCGCGTCGGCTGGCCCGCGAGCGGGCCGCCGAGCTGCTCGACTTCGTCCAGCTCACCGAGCGGGCCGAGAGCAAGGTGGAGCCGCTCTCCGGCGGCATGAAGCGGCGGCTGACCATCGCCCGCGCGCTGGTCAACAACCCCGAGATCGTGCTGCTCGACGAACCCACCACCGGGCTCGATCCGCAGGCCCGGCACCTGGTCTGGGAGCGGCTGTTCCGGCTCAAGCAGCAGGGCGTCACGCTGGTCCTCACCACGCACTACATGGACGAGGCGGAGCAGCTCTGCGACCGGCTGGTGGTCATGGACGGCGGCCGGATCGTCGCCGAGGGCTCGCCCCGGTCGCTGATCGCGCAGCACTCCACCCGCGAGGTGGTCGAGCTGCGCTTCGCGGCCGAGTCGCAGGAGGCGTTCGCCGGCAAGCTCGGCGGGCTGGGGGAGCGGGTCGAGGTGCTGCCGGACCGCATCCTGCTCTACGTGGCCGACGGCGACGCCGCGGTGGCCGAGGTGACCGCGCGCGGCCTCGTGCCGGCCGGCGTCCTGGTCCGGCGCAGCGGCCTGGAGGACGTCTTCCTCCACCTCACCGGCCGCACCTTGATCGACTAGGGTGACGGGTCCCGGTCCGTCACCCCGGCGGCCGGGTGGTTGACGGGGGTCTCCGACATGGTGGGTCTGCCGCGGCGTCAGGCCGGGCTCACGGCGCTCTACCTCGGCGTGTTCGCCGCCGTCTGGTTCAGCGTCCCGCGCGCCGATCCGCCGTTGCGGGTGCTGCTGGTGGTGGGCAGCGTCGGCGCGCTGCTCGCCGCGGTCGTCGGCGCCGTGCTCGTGGCCCGGGCCGGGCGCGGATCGGCCGGCCCGCGCGACCGCGGCGCCGACCGCCGGTACGGGCTCATCGTCGCCGCCGAGTTCGGCGTCGCGCTGGTGGGTGCTCTACTGCTGGCCGCCGCGGGCCTGACCGGCCACATTCCGGTGCTCATCTGCGCCGTGGTCGGCGTCCACTTCGTGCCGCTGGCCCCGGTGCTGCGCGACCGGCTGCTGGTGCCGCTCGGGGTGGCCGTCACGCTGGTCGCCGTCGCGGGCCTGGTCGTCGACCTCGTCTCGGCGGTCCCGGCCGGCCTGGTCGTCGGCACCGGCGCGGGCACCCTGCTCCTGGCCTACGCGCTGCTCGCCCTCTTCCGCACGCGTCTGGCGCGCCCTGCCGAAGATGAGTCGTTTGTCCGGCACGGCCGCGGGTAACCGCGGGCCGGGCGCTGGCCCAGCCGACCGGACGACTGCTCAGAGGTAGGGCATGACCATGGCCGTGAACGGAGACGAACAGTACGAGCGAGGTCTGGAGGCGCTGCGGCAGGCCGACGAAGGCGCCGCGCAGCGACTTCTGGACGCCCTCGCCGACGTCTCACCCGAGCTCAGCTACCGGTCCGTCGCCTGGTCCTACGGAGACCTCTACGTCCGGCCCGAACTGGCGCGCCGTGACCGGGAACTGCTGACCCTCGGCATCCTCACCGGCCTCGGCGGCGCCGAGGCCCAGCTCGAGGTGCACGTCAACGGCGCGCTCAACGCCGGCCTGACACCCTCCGAGATCGTCGAGGCGCTGCTGCAGGCAGTCGTCTACTGCGGCGTGCCGCGGGCGGTCAACGCCACCCTCGTCGCCAAGAAGGTCTTCGCGGAGCGCAACCTGCTCCCCGTCCCT
>NZ_JBSSLX010000249.1:0-7658 GCF_053890995.1 Micromonospora sp. I033
GGCCGCCGGCCTCGGCATCGTGGTGGCCGGCAACCTGGAAGCCATCGCCGGTCCGACGGCGGCCCGGGCCGCGACCCGCCCGGCGGTCGGCTACGGCGACCTCGTCCCGGACCCGGCCGGCCTGCTGGCCCTGCCGCCGGGCTTCTCGTACACGATCGTCGCCCAGGCGGGCGTGACCCTGCTGGAGTCCGGGCAGGCCACCCCGAGCGACGCGGACGGCACCGGCTGCTTCCTCGGCCCCAACGGGTCGGTGCTGGTGAACAACCACGAGATCGGCGGCAGCGAGCCGTTCCCGGTGCCGGCGCTGGCCGGCCTCACCTACGACCCGGGCGCCCGCGGCGGCACCACCACCATCGAGGTGGACGGGCAGGGCCGGCGGCTGCGCGAGTACGTCAGCGTGGCCGGCACGCACAACAACTGCGCCGGCGGCATCACCCCGTGGGGCACCTGGCTGACCTGCGAGGAGACCGAGCAGAAGGCCGGCGGGCAGTACCTCAAGGACCACGGGTACGTCTTCGAGGTGGACCCGCACGACCGGGCCGCCAACCAGAACCCGGTGGCGCTGAAGTTCCTCGGCCGCTACTCGCACGAGGCGGTGGCCGTGGACCCGTACACCCACGCCATCTACCTGACCGAGGACGCGGGCGGCCCGAACGGCCTCTACTTCCGGTGGACCCCGCCGGCCGGGTTCCGGGGCGGCAAGGGCGCGCTGCGCGCGCTCGCCCAGCGGCCGGACGGCGACACCGCCGGCCGCCTGCAGGCGATGACCTGCTTCCGGGGCAGCCAGCACGTGGCCGACCTCTCCGAGGCGACCACCCCGGGCACCCGCTACAAGGTGGAGTGGGTGGACGTGCCGGACCGGGACGCCCGGACCGTCTCGGTGCGCAAGCAGTTCACCGACGCCGAGGTGACCCGCAGCCGCAAGCTGGAGGGCGCCTGGTGGGCCGACGGCGGCGCGTACTTCGTGGCCAGCTTCGCCCGGCTCGACGACGGCAGCACCCACGAGCACGACGGCCAGGTCTGGTTCTACGACCCGCGCACCGAGACCGTGACGCTGAAGACCATCTTCGGGGTCAACCCCGACCCGGACGCGGACAACGGCAACTACGACGGGCCGGACAACATCACCGTGTCCCCGTACGGCGGGGTGATCCTGGCCGAGGACGGCGAGGGCGTGTCGCACCTCGTCGGGGTGACCGAGCAGGGCAAGGCGTACCCGCTGGCCCGCAACGAGCTCAACGACAGCGAGTTCACCGGCCCGACGTTCAGCGCGGACGGGAAGATCCTCTTCGCCAACATCCAGTCGCCGGGCTACGTCTTCGCGATCACCGGCCCGTGGGGCCGGCCGAGCAACGCGGACGTCGACGCGTCCTGACCCGACGGTGACGGCCGGCGGCGCCACGGGGGCCGCCGGCCGTCACGCCGTCAGCGGGGGCGGCAGCCCGGGTCGGGGCCGCCGTCAGCCACCCCGCAGGCGAACACCTCGACCGGCGGGGCCGCGACGTCGGGCACCCGGGCCACGGTGAGCAGCGCCAGCCGCTTGGCGACCGGCTCGCCGGAGTCCGGGGCGTACCGGATCAGCCCGCCCACCCCCGGGTACCCGCCGGCGGCGTTCTGCCGCAGCACCTCGGCGTGCACGCCCACGGGGTTGACCGCGCGCGGGTCCCAGCGCCGGCCGGTGTCGGCGTGCCGCAGCCGGGCGGCGAGACTCTCCAGTGCCCGCACCACCATCATCGAGGCGTCGTAGGCGAGGCTGACCCGCTCGCCGACGGGCGGGCCGGCGCCGTCGCGGCAGCGCGGCGGGTCGAGCAGGTCGTCCGCGCCGATCCAGGTGAGGAAGCTGCCCCGGGCGTCGTCCCGCCGGGCCTGCGCCGCCCGCAGCGCGCCGCAGGTGGCCAGGGCGGCCTTCGACACGTACGTCACCGGCAGGTTGCCCGGGGCGCTGGCCCGCAGCCCCGGGTTGGCCATGTAGCGGTTCACCGAGTCGTCGGCGACCAGGTGGCGGGGCGGGTCGGCGCCGCACTCCTTGAGCGCCCGCAGGAACCCGTCGAACTCCGACCAGCGCCCGGCGAAGAAGAGCATCCCGCGGTAGCCGCACTCCTGGGTCATCCGCCGCCCGCTGCGCCACTCGTCGAGCCGGGTGAGCCGGCTGCCGAACCGCTCCCGCAGCCCGTCGACCAGGGTGGCGACGTAGAGGTCCTCGGCCAGCGAGCTGCCCTCCCCGGTGGTCCAGTAGACGTGCGCCTCGCCCACCCGCAGCACCTGGCGGGCGTACGTCTCGACCATCCGGGCCTGCTCCCGGTTGGGCGCCGACATGGCCAGGTAGAGGCTGGAGTTGGCGTCCATCCGGTCGGCCGACAGGGTGGGCGCGAGCACCGGCAGGCCGACCCGGTTGAGTTCGCGCAGCGCCGACGCGGTGCTGGTGCGGCTGTCCACGAGACCGACCACGCCGAGGACCGTCGGGTCGTCCCGGGCCAGCCCCTCCAGCAGCCGGACCGCCGCGCCGGCGTGCCGCATCTGGCGGCCCGCGTTGGCCACCACGATGTGCAGCAGCGCCGCGTCGTCCGCCGCGGCCGACTCCTTGAGCAGCGCGTACTGGGCGGTCGCCATGCCCTCCAGCTCCTCGCGCTCGGAGACGTACGACTCCTCGTCCGCCCGGGTCCGGTTGCCGGTGAGGCTGCCCAGGTAGACCAGGGTCAGGTAGGGCCGGCGGTGGTCGCTGCGCGACCACACCTCCTCGGCGGCCCGGTTCTGCGCGAAGATCCGCCGCTGCACCGCGCGGAGCCGGTCCTGGCCGGGCTCGCTGTTGAAGACCTGGCCGGCGGTGTCGCTGTAGCCGACGCACTCGCCGCCGACCAGCCGCACGCTCACCCGGTCGGCCGGCCACGGGCGGCAGTCCGGGGCCCACCGCCCGGTGGCCCACACGGCCACCCCGGCCAGCAGCACCAGGGCCACGGCGGCCGGCAGGAACCGCCGCGACCACCAGGGCGGGTCCGGCGCGACCAGCGCCGGCGGTGCGGCCCCCACCGGGGTGGCGACGTCGTCGGCGTCGATCCGCAGCACCACGAGCCAGGCGCCGGCGCGGCGCAGCCGCCGGATCTCCGGCAGCGCCTCGGCCCACTCCTCGTACGCCTCCTCGGCCTGGGCCAGCGGGCGGGTCGCGGCCGGCTCCGGCGGCGGGCCGCCGGCGACCGCCACCACCAGCAGCGGGTCGTTGCGGCCGGTCTCGTTGCGCACCTCGTCGAGCAGCCGGACCAGGGTGTGCCCGACGTTGCCCGGGCTCACCCCGTCGAGCAGCAGCACGGGGTACGCGGTGCGCCGCCAGTCCCCCGGCCGCCAGAACCGCCGCCGGTACGCCTGCCGCAGGTCCTCGAGGAAGGCGTGCAGCAGCAGCTTCTCCACCTGGGCCGGGTGCTCGCCGTCGCGCCAGCCGGCGGTGAGCCGCTCGGCGAAGCCGAGGAACGTGACCGACTGCCGGGGCGCCAGGTACTGCTGCCGCATGAACCAGCGGTACTGCCGCCCGAAGACCGGCACCCGGCCGGAGACGGCGATCCGGAAGACGACGCTCGGCACCGCCCGGCGCAGCAGCCAGAGCAGCACCTGGAGCGCGGTGCCGACGGCCGAGCCGCCGCCCACCTGGGGATCCTCGCCGGCCCGCCGGCCCCGCCAGTCGCGCAGGCGGCGAACCAGCGCGGCCCGGCCGCTGTCCGCGGCGTCCACCCCGACGGCCAGGGTCTGGTGCATCAGCCAGTCGGCCAGCGGGTAGTGCCGGAACCGCAGCCGGGCCGCCCCGAAGGCCTCCACGGAGAGCTGCCGGTGCAGCTCGCGCAGCACGCCCGCGACGTCGTCGGGACCCGGCCGGGCGGCGGCGCCGGCCGGCGGGCGGGCGGAAAGGTCGAGCACGGCGTGCGGTACGCGCCGCCGGGTGCCCTGGCCGACGAAGCGGCGCAGCAGGGTGCCCACCGCGCCGTCCTCCGCCGGACGGACCAGCCAGAGCAGTGGCAGCCGCCGGTCGCCGCGGCGGGGCCGCCGGAGCAGCCGGGCCAGCAGGGAGAGCAGTTCGAGGCCGCCCGCCGGAAGCTTCTCGCGGGCGGGCCGGGACCGGGTCGCCGGTTCGCGCATCGTCACCTCCGGGTCACGGCGGGTGTCGCACCATTGTCGACACCCGGCGCAACGCCGGCGACCCGCTGTCCCTCGTGGACCGGCCCCGCCCCGGCCGTGGCCGGGCGCGGGGTGTCAGCGGTGGGCGGACGGGTGGCGCAGGCCGTCCAGGGCGATGGCCAGCACCCGCTCGCGCTGGGCCGGCTCCAGGAACTGGTAGGCCATGATGCCGCTGACCAGCCGCACCACGTCGTCGAAGCTGGCGTCCGGGCGGGCCGCGCCGGCCTCCTGGGCGCGGCGCAGCAGCGGTTCGCCCGCGGCGTAGATCTCGGTGCGGCAGCTGCGGAACACCTCGGAGTCGTGCACCAGCTCCTCGGCGAGGGCGCGCTTGGTGCCGACGTAGGCGACGAACCGGTGCAGCCAGGCGACCAGGGCGTCCCACGGAGGCACGTCCGCCAGATCGGCGGCGGAGGCGCTGAGCGCGCGGACCTCCTCGACGTAGACCGCCTCGAACAGGTCGCGGCGGTTCGGGAAGTTCCGGTAGAGCGTGCCGATGCCGACCCCGGCCCGCCGGGCGATCTCCTCCAGCGACGCGCCCGCGCCGGACTCGCCGAACACCTCCCGGGCGGCGGCGATCAGGGCGTCGTAGTTCCGTCGGGCATCGGCCCGCTTCGGGCGGCGCGCGAAGACCTCCCCGAGCTGGTCGGCGCTGGCCATGACGCGCGTCACCCCTTTCCTCTTGCAAACGGAGGCACCCCTCCACTACGTTAGTGGAGGCACCCCTCCGGAACTGACCGGAGCCATGCCTCCGGATAGCTTACTCCGGCTTCCCCGCCCGATCCCACCCACCGCGATCGGCGAACCAGACACCGGACCACGGGAGGTCCCGCCATGCCCGCAACCCGCTGAGAACACCTCCAGCCCCATACCTCGTACGTGAAACGGGAGCCATCTCCGTGATCGACACCGTCCGGCGCGATTCGCGCCGGTTGACCTTCCTCGTCCTCGCGGCCGGCGCCGGCTTCTTCGCGATGCTCCAGTCGCTGATCACCCCGGTCCTGCCCACCATCCAGCACGACCTGCACACCTCGCAGAACACCGTGACCTGGGTGCTGACCGCCTACCTGCTCTCCGCGTCGATCTTCACCCCGGTCCTCGGCCGGGTCGGCGACATGGTCGGCAAGGAACGCACGCTGGTCGTCTCCCTCGCCGCGCTCGCGCTGGGCTGCCTGCTGGCGGCCGTCGCGCCCAACATCGGCATGCTCATCGTCGCCCGGGTGGTCCAGGGCATCGGCGGCGCCGTCTTCCCGCTCTCGTTCGGCATCATCCGCGACGAGTTCCCCGCCGCCCGGGTCAGCTCGGCCGTCGCGGCGATCTCGGCGATCGTCGCGGCCGGCGGCGGCCTCGGCGTGGTGCTGGCCGGGCCGATCGTCGCCACGCTGGGCTACCGCTGGCTGTTCTGGATCCCGATGGTCGTGGTCGGCCTCACCGCGCTCGCGGCGCACCGGTTCGTGCCGGAGTCGCCGGTGCGTACCCCCGGCCGGATCAGCTGGGCCGCCACCCTGCTCCTCTCCGGCTGGCTGGTGGCGCTGCTGCTGCCGGTCAGCAAGGGCGCGGCCTGGGGCTGGACCTCCGGCCGGGTGACCGGCCTGCTGGCGCTGGCCGGCGTGCTGCTGGTCGGCTGGCTGGTGGCCGAGACCCGCTCGGCGAACCCGCTCATCGACATGCGGATGATGCGGCTGCCCGCGGTCTGGACGACCAACCTGGTCGCCCTGCTCTACGGCGCCTCGATGTTCGCCGTCTACGCCTTCCTGCCGCAGTTCGTGCAGATCCCGACCAGCGCCGGGTACGGCTTCGGCGCGAGTGTCACCCAGGCCGGGCTGCTGATGCTGCCCATGCTGGTCGGCATGTTCGTCGCCGGCCTCGTCGCCGGCCGGCTGGCGGCCCGGTTCAGCGCCAAGGCGCAGCTGGCCACGGGCGCCGTGTTCAACGTCTTCGCCGCGGCGATGCTTACCGTCGCGCACGACACCCGCTGGGAGATCGGCGTGGCCGGCGGCCTGGTCGGGCTCGGCATCGGGCTGGCCTTCGCCTCGATGGCCAACCCGATCGTGGCCAGCGTGCCGGCCCGCCAGACCGGCGTGGCGACCGGCATGAACGCCAACATCCGCACCATCGGCGGTGCGATCGGCGCCGCGGTGGCCAGCAGTGTGATCACCGCCCACCCGCAGGCCAGCGGGCTGCCCCGGGAGGCCGGCTTCACCATGGGCTTCCTGCTGCTCACCGGCATCTCGCTGGCCGCGGCGCTGGCCGCCCTGGCCGTCCCGTCCGGCCGCCGGGCGGCGCGGGGACGGCACGGCGCGCCCCCGGTGCGGAGCAGCGAGCCGGAGCTGACCGGCGAACTGGCGGCGGCGCGCTGATCGGCCGGAGCCCGGGCGAGCCCGTCCCGGGCGACGGCGCGGCGGCCGGCGGTCCCGAGTGGACCGCCGGCCGCCGCGCGCCGGTCAGCCGATGGCGGCCGTGAGGGCGGCCAGGTAGCCGTGGCGGTAGCCGTCGGCGTCCGGGTGGTACGCCTCGACGAGCCCGCTCACGTCGTTGATCCACGGGTCGGCGGCGCAGACGCCGTGGCCGGCGAAGACCGGCCGGGTGTCGACGAAGGTGGCCCCGGCGGCCCGGGCCCGGTCGGCGATCACCGTGGCGAGCAGGTCGGCGGCGTTGTTGAGGATGGTCCGCTTGTAGCTGCTCATGGCCAGCAGGCCGCACCAGCCCGTCTCGAACAGCCGCGGGTAGCCGAGCACCACCAGCCGGGCGTTGGGGGCCCGGTTCCGGATGGCGGCGTAGGTGTTGTCGAGCCGGCCCGGCAGGGTGGTGGTGGCGAAGGCCCGGCTGTCGTTGACGGCGCTCTCGCAGCTCGAGGTGCTGCCGAACCGGCAGCTCGTGATGACGTCGGCGAAGCCGGCGTCGTTGCCGCCGATCGTGACGGTGACCAGGGTGGTGCCGGTGCTCAGCGAGTTGACCTGGCTGTTGATGACGTCGGCGGTGACCGCGCCGCCGCAGGCCGGGAACCGGAAGCTGGTCACCGCGTGCGCCGCGGCCCAGAGCGGGGCGTAGGACTTCTGGCTGCGCAGGCAGGTGGAGAGGTCGTACGGGCCGGCCCCGACGCCGGAGGAGTAGGAGTCGCCGAGGGCGACGTAGTTGACGGTGGCCGCCCGGGCGACGCCGGGGACGAGCGTGGCGCCGAGGACGGCCGCGAACAGCGCGGCCAGGGCGGTGCGGACGCGACGGGACATGACAGGACCTCCACGGGACAGGGGTGGTGGAGCCCGTAGACCGCGCGCGTGGCCAGGGGGTCGTGCTTGTTACTAGTCGGTAATGCTATCGAAACATTCGCACAAATTGAATAGGCTGCGGCCGCCCATGGGGGCAGAGACGTTCACAACCGTCGATTAGATTCGGTGGTGCGTACACCCCGATGGAGGGAGCCCACCCCGTGCGACGCGCTCTCACGGCGGCCATCGCCGCCCTGACCGTCACCACCGCCGGCACCGTCGTGACCGGTG
>NZ_JBSSLX010000250.1:0-7602 GCF_053890995.1 Micromonospora sp. I033
GGCGAGGGGCCGGAGCGGCGCCGGGCGGGCGGCCGGCCAGGCCCGGGCGCGTAGCCGCGCGGCCACGGCGGCCGGGTCGGCCCGCAGCAGCCAGTCGCGCAGCGCCTCCACCGTCTCGGTCAGCTCGGGCTCGATGGCGTCCGGGTCGGCCACGTCGACGCCGAACGGCAGCCCGGCGCGCAGCCGCGCGTCCTCGGCGGCGAGCGCCAGCAGTTCCTCGACCAGGGCGTACCGGGTCAGCGCCCGGATGCCGACGGTCAGGTGCAGCGAGCTGGACTCCTGCGCCTGGGCGCTGTGCAGCCAGCCGCGCGGCAGGTAGAGCGCGTCGCCGGGTTCGAGCACCACGTCCAGCGCGGGCCGGCCCTCGGCGGTGGCGGCGACCTCGTCGGCCCGGCCGCCCCACGGCTGCTTCTCCAGCGGGTCGGGCAGCACCGGCGGGTGGATCCGCCAGTGCTTGCGCCCGTCGACCTGGAGCACGAACACGTCGTGGGTGTCGTAGTGGGTGGCGAAGCCCTGGCTGCCGGCCGGCGTCAGATAGGCGTTCACCTGCAACGGCTGGGTCAGCGCGGTGCCCAGGTCGCGGGCGAAGTCGACAAGCGCCGGCCAGGTGCGGTGCAGGCCCTGGAGGACAAGGGTGGCGCCGTCGGCGTACAGGGCCAGGATCTTCTCGTCGAGGACCTGGTCGTCGATCTCGGCGCCCGCGCCACCGCCGCCGGTCCAGCGCGCCGCCGGCACCAGCTGGCCGTCCTTGGCGACCCGCAGGAACGGGGTACGCAGGCCGCGCCGGCTGAGCAGCTCGTCGGCGTCGGCGGGGCTGAGCAGGTCGGTGAAGCCCGCCGGGTTGGGCAGGTCGGCCGCCCGGGACAGCAGCGGGCTGCGCCCCCAGTGGTCGGCGGCGAACTTGGCCGGCTCGACCGCCACGCAGCGCGCGAGGGCCTCGGTGGCGGAAGACGGAACCGCCGGGCGGCCGTGGCCGCCCGGCGGGTCGAGGTGCGTCATGTCCATCCGTCAGGCGCTGCCGTCGGCGCCGCCGTCGCGCTGGCCGGGGGTCGCTCCGCCGTCGGCCGGACCCTCGGCGCTGCCGTCCGCGCCGCCGTCGTGCTGGCCCGGGGTCGCGCCACCGTCGGCCGGACCCTCCGCGCCGGCGTCGGCACCCTGGTCCGCACCGCGCTCCGCGCCACGGTCCGCACCGCCGTCGGCACCGCCGTCCTGCTGACCCGCGGTCGCGCCACCGTCGGCCGGGCCCTCGGCACCGCCGCCGCCGGTGGTCTGCATGTCGTCGTCGTTGAGTGCCATGGGTGCTCCCTCGGTGTGCCGCCCCGTCGTCGGGGTCCGTGTGCAGCGGGTGGTACCCCACGCCCGATCTTCTCTAACCACACCGTAGACGCCGGGGAGCGGCCGCACGGACGGTTCGCCGGGCCCCGGCACAGGTCGCCGGGCGGCGGGCGGACGCGTCCGGTGCCAGGATGGCGGGAAGGGATCTCGCGGGAAGGGGGTGGCCGTGGGGCAGCCGGAGCCGTTGACGCCGCTGGCCGAGGACTGGCAGCGGGCGCTCGCCGTGGTGGCCCACCCGGACGACCTGGAGTTCGGTGCGGCCGCCGCGGTGGCCCGCTGGACCGGGCAGGGCAAGGAAGTCGTCTACTGCCTGCTCACCAGCGGCGAGGCGGGCATCGACGGGATGCCGCCGGAGCGCAGCCGGGTGCTGCGGGAGGAGGAGCAGCGGGCCTCCGCCGCCGTGGTCGGGGTGGACACCGTGGAGTTCCTCGGCCTTCCCGACGGGCTGCTGGAGTACGGGGTGGCGCTGCGCCGCGAGATCGCCGCGGTGGTGCGCCGGCACCGCCCGGACATCGTGCTCACCAACAACTTCCGGGACACCTGGGACGGGGCGTACGCGCTGAACCAGGCCGACCACATCGCGTGCGGCCGGGCCACCCTGGACGCGGTCCGCGACGCCGGCAACCGGTGGATCTTCCCCGAGCAGCTCACCGACGGGGTGGGGCCGTGGTCCCGGGTCCGCGAGGTGTGGGCGGCCGCCTCCCCGCAGGCCCGGCACGGGGTGGACGTGACGGGCAGCTTCGACCGCGGGGTGGCGTCGCTACGGGCGCACGGGGCATACCTGAGCGGGCTCGGCGACGGCGGTTTCGACGCCGAGGAGTTCCTCGAGGGGCTGGCCCGGCCGGCCGGCACCCGGCTGGGCGTCCGGTACGGGGCCGCCTTCGAGGTGTTCCGGATCGACCTCGCCTAGGCGGCCGCGGTGATCCTCGTGGGCACGTCGGGCTGGCAGTACCGGGACTGGCGGGAGCGCTTCTACCCGGCGAAGCTGCCGCAGCGGCTCTGGCTGGAGCACTTCGCCGCGCGCTTCGCGACGGTCGAGGTGAACAACGCCTTCTACCGGCTGCCCGAACGGGACACCTTCGTGGCCTGGCGGGACCGCACGCCGGACGACTTCTGCGTGGCGGTGAAGATGAGCCGCTACCTCACCCACATCAAGCGGCTGCGGGAGCCGGCCGAGCCGGTGGCCCGCTTCCTGGACCGGGCCGCCGGGCTGGGCGACCGGCTGGGCCCGGTGCTGGTGCAGCTTCCGCCCACCATGCGGGCCGACCCGGCGGCCCTGGACGCGACGCTGCGGCTGTTCCCCGCCGAGGTGCGGGTGGCCGTGGAGCCCCGGCACCCGTCCTGGTGGACCGACGACACCCGGCGCGTCCTGGAGCGCTGCCGGGCGGCGCTGGTCTGGGCGGACCGGCTCAGCCGGCCGATCACCCCGCTGTGGCGCACCACCGACTTCGGCTACCTGCGGCTGCACGAGGGTCGGGCCCGGCCGTGGCCCCGCTACGGTCGGGCCGCGCTGGCCACCTGGGTGCGCCGGCTGGCCGCCGCCTTCCCGGCCGGCGAGCCGGCGTACGTCTACTTCAACAACGACCCGGGCGGCGCGGCGATCGTCGACGCGGTGGCCTTCGCCGGGCTGGCCCGGCGGGCCGGGCTGCCGGTCACCCGGACGCCGCCGGCCCGCCCCGCCACGGTGGCGGAGCGGGCCGGGAACGGCGCGGTCACGGCATCATCTGACCCAGGTCCTTCGGCATCGCCGACTTGACGTCATCCCATTCGCCCTGGGTGACGTGCCGCCGCAGGGTGTCCAGCACCACCTGCACCACCCGCTGCGTACCGCCCTCCACGTCGTACGGGAAGCCCTGCCGGACCTCGTACAGGAAGTCCTCGCGGTTCAGCTTGATCGGCACGTTCTCCGGCTGCCAGCCGTCGAAGTAGACGCCCCGCAGCAGCACCGGCAACTGCTGGGCGAACTCGACGCTCTGCGCCACCGGCATCCGGTCCCGCAGCAGGTGCAGCACCGTGCGTATCGCCGCGTAGGACTGGTTGCGGCACTCCTTCGGCCAGCCGTACGCCGACTCGATCTCCTTGAGCATCACGTTCGTCTTGTCCAGCGAGGACTCGAACGCGGAAATCATCTGCTCAGCCATCTGCCCACCCCCGTGCGTCGGTTTCCCAGCGTCGGTCATCGGTGCGTCCCGGCGGCCCACTGGGCCCCCGCCAGAGCCGGGTCGGGCTGAACCGACCGGGCCGCTCGCCCCGCCGGGGCAGGTCGGATCTCCCGACCACGTGCAGCACCCCGCCGCGGCGTCGATCCGCTACGACCCGCACCGTCATGACCCCACCTCCTCCTCGGCCGCGCGGTCGTGTCGGTCGACGGACCGCGCACACCGTCCATGCTGCGCAGGCATCGGGTGAGGCGGCCTCACCCTGGCCGGGTGAACCGTCAGCCGGCGTCGAGCAGGCCCGCCAGGGTGGTGGCGTTGCGCTGGGCGTAGTCGCGGTAGCAGTTGTTCATCAGCACGTGGGTGCGCTCGGCCTCACCGGCCAGTTCGCGCAGCTTGGGGGCCCAGTCGCGCAGCTCGCGCTTGGAGTAGTCGTAGCCGAACTTCTCGTGGATGTCCTTGCTGGTCCACTTGTCGCTGTGCCCGTGGAAGCGGACCACCGCGAGGTCCGCGGTGGCCGCCAGCACCGGGGGTACGGACGAGCGGTGCCCCTGCGGCATGTCCACGCAGACGAACGGCAACTCGTGCTGGCGCAGGAAGCCCAGGGTCTCCTCGGCGTTGTCGCCGTCGAACCAGGAGGCGTGCCGGAACTCGAAGACCGGGCGCAGCGGGTCGCACCGCCGCGCCACCTCCAGCAGGTACTGCTTGTTGTCCCGCTTGATGGTGAACCAGGGCGGGAACTGGAACAGGACGGCGCCCAGCTTGCCGGCCTCGACCAGCGGGTCGAGGGCGGACAGGAACCGGGTCCAGACCTCCTCGTACGCCTGCGGCGGCAGGTCGTCCGGGTAGACGTTCTTCTTCTCCGTCTCCGGGCGCAGGTCCTTGTAGAGCGCGGACACCCGGGTCGGGTGTCCGGTCAGCAGGCTGAACGCCTTGACGTTGAAGGTGAAACCGGGTGGGGTGCGCTCCACCCAGAGCCGCGCGGTCCGCTCGGCCGGCGGCGAGTAGTAGGTGGCGTCCACCTCGACCAGCGGGAACTGCCGGGCGTAGTAGGACAGCCGCTTCTCGGGGTTGTCGGCGCTGGCCGGGTACCAGCCGGAGTCGAGCAGGGTCCGGTCGGTCCAGGAGGCGGTGCCCACCTTGATGTCACCCATCTGGTGAGTCCACCGCTACCGGGACCGACCGGCAACCCGGGCCGCGCTCAGGCCGCCCGCCGCTCCCGGGTCTGCTTGCAGGACACGCAGGAGGTGGCGGACGGGAAGATCTCCAGCCGCTCCACCGGGATCGGCGCCGAGCAGCCCTCGCAGAAGCCGTAGGTGCCCTCGTCGAGCCGGGTGAGCGCGTGCTCGAACTGGGCGCGCCGGTCCAGGATGGTGCGCAGCAGGGACTGGGCGGTGTCCCGCTCGGCGGTCTTCGTGCCGCTGTCGGCCTGGTCGTCGCCGGCGGTGTCGCCGACCTCGACCAGCCGGAGCACCTGGCTCTGCAGCACGGCCTGCTCGTACTCCGCGGTCAGCTCGTCGTACCGCGACGTCAGGGACTGCCGGATCTGGTCGACCTCCGCCTGGGAGCGGCCCGTGGCTGTCGTGTCGTGGACGAGCATCGCTGCCTGCCTTTCCTGGGGCCTCATACCGGTCCGGGGCGGCGAGCGCCCCGGAACGTGGTCCGATGGATGCGCGGGCGAGATCACCCGTGCTCTGTGAGCCGGGCGATTACCCGCCCGCTCCGCGGATCAAACCGGGATTTCCGCGTTCTTCGTCGCCGTTCGTGCGCTGGTGCGCCGCCCGGACCGTCCCCGTCCCGGCCGGTCCGGTGCCGGTCGTCCGGATCCGGGCTCCCGGTGCCGGTCAGCCGGCCTCGACCAGGGCCGGGTGCCGGGGGTCGTCGGCGCGGACCACCACGTCGGCGAAGGAGGCCGGGTCGACCTCGTCGGCGTACCGGGCGAAGGCGGGCAGGGTCCAGCGCAGCTCCGGGTCGGTCCGCCGGTCCAGGGCCGCCGGGGAGAGCACCAGGTGGACGGCGACGTCGAACGGCAGGCCGCCGCCGAGCAGCAGCGCGCCGCTGACCAGGACCACCCCGCCGGGTGGCAGGTCGACGTACGGGGCGCGGCTGGCCCGGTCGGCGGTGGCGTCCCAGAGCGACGGGAGCAGCCGCCCCGAGCCGTCCGGGCCGGCCGGGTCGAGCACCTCGCGGCGCAGGCCGGCCTCGTCGACCCAGCCCTCGTAGTAGGCGTCCGGGTTGGTCCGGCCGTGCTCCAGGCGGGTCGACGCGGGCCGGAGGAAGTCGGCGGCCCGGACGTGCAGCACCGGGCGGCCGGCGGCACGCAGCGGTTCGACCAGGGCGGCGGCCAGGGCGTCCGGCTCGGCGGCGGGCGGCCCGTCCACGGCGACCCGCAGCCGGCCGGGCACGGTGGTGCCGGCGAGCCGGTCGGTCAGCTCGGCGACGAGAAGCTCGGGCGTGATGGGGCGGACGCGCATCCGACCATCCTGCCCGGCGGGCGGGACGCCTCACCACGCGATCCGCCGGGCGGTCGGGGCTCCGTCCGGAGGGGATCGGCACGTGGTGGCGGGCCCGGGGGCGTCAGCCGGTGCGGTCGATGGTGACCCGGGCGTCGTCGGCGAGCCGGTAGCCGACGCCGTAGACGGTGGTGACCAGTGGGACGTCCACCCCGACCTTGCCGCGCAGCCGGCGCACGTGCACGTCGACGGTGCGGACGCCGGCGTGCTCGTAGCCCCAGACGGCATTGAGAAGTTGCAATCGGGTGAACACCCGCCGCGGGTGGGCGACGAGGTGCAGCAGCAGGTCGAACTCCAGCCGGGTCAGCGGCAGCGGCTCGCCGTCGCGCAGCACCGACCGGGACGCGGCCAGGATGTGCAGGGTCGGGATGGTCGGTGCGAGCGGCCGCCCCGGGGTGCGGCCGGCCGGCACCGGGTCGGGGCGGCGCTCGGCCGGGGCGGTGCCGGTGCTGATCACCGCGTCGCCGCGTTCGAGCAGCTCACGAGCGGCGTCCAACAGCCGGCGGGCGGCCGGGGTGAGCGACTCCTCACAGGCCAGCGGGATGTTCAGCGTCACCGTGAGCATGGGTGCCGAGGTGTTGGCGGGGCGCCGCTGGCCGCCGGGGGGACGGCCCGGAACAGCGGGCTGGGACGTATGCCATCCGGCGCGCGACGAGGCGGGGCTGACCGACATGGTCCTCCTTGGCTGGTCCGGGTATCTCCCCACGGCCCGGGACGCCGCTTCATCGATGCTTCCCGGCGCCTGTGCGAGGGTCAAGGGGCGGCTGCGTTGCATGAATGTGACAATTGACGAACACATCGGAGCCGAATGCTCGCTCTGCGTACGAGGTCCGTTGATTACAGCAGAGCGGCGAGATGACCCGTTACGGGGGGTCCCCGGCCGGTTCACAATGGCCGGTGCCGCGCGGAACGGCGCCGAAACGTGAACGCGGCGCACCCGGGATCCGGGTACGCCGCGCACCGGCCGGGGCCCTCAGCGCTCGCGGTCCACCACGATCCGGGCCTCGTCGGCGAGCCGGTAGCCGATGCCGTACACGGTGGTCACCAGCGGTGTGTCGTCGCCCAGCTTCGCCCGCAGCCGGCGCACGTGGACGTCCACGGTGCGGGCCACCGCGTGCTCGTAGCCCCACACGTTGGCGAGGAGTTGCAACCGCGTGAACACCCGCCGGGGATGCTCGGCGAGGAAGAGCAGCAGGTCGTACTCGATCCGGGTGAGGGCCACCTCGACACCGTCGTGCCGGACCCGGCGGGTGCCGGTCAGGATGCGTACCGTGCCGGGCTCCTCGGCCCCGGCGGGGGGCTCTGGCGGCACCGCGGCGCGGCGCAGGTCGAGCACCGCGCGGGCGGCCTGGTGCTCCTCGGCCCGGAGCAGGCCCTCGCCGGAGGCGGCGAGTTCGTCCAGCAGGTCGACCAGCCGGGCGAGACCGGGCGTCAGCGCGCCGGCGCCCAGGTCGAGGGTGATCGTCAGGGTCGGGGCGGTACGCGGCCGGGGCGGCACCGCCCGGTCGGGACGGCCCGGCCGGGCCGGACGGGAGGAGATGGCGACGACGGACATGGGAGCCTCCTGTGCGGGCGATCGCCCCGCCCCACCGGGTGCG
>NZ_JBSSLX010000251.1:0-7577 GCF_053890995.1 Micromonospora sp. I033
GGAGGGGAGTGGTCCGGCCGCCCCCCGCCACCGGGGCTGCCACCGTGGTCAGTTCCCGCCGGTACGCCGCCAGCGTGTGCGGGGAGGGCTTCCGGGTGGCCCGGGCGGTCAGGAACTCCTCGACCAACCAACCTACCGTTTCGCCCGTTTTGTCATGCATAAGGGATATTATGCATGATTTTCGCGTTCGCGCCAGCCCGCCCAACCCGGGGGAGCGACCCGGGAAACCACTTGCCGCGGCACCCAGACTGGGCCCGTGGTGGACATCGACGAAGAACTCGTACGCCGGCTCGTCGCCGCGCAGTTCCCGCGGTGGGCGCACCTGCCGATCACCGCCGTGCGCCAGCAGGGGTGGGACAACCGGACGTTCCGCCTCGGCGACCAGCTCACCGTGCGGCTGCCCAGCGCCGAGGGCTACGCGCCCGGCATCGCCAAGGAGGACCGCTGCCTGCCGGCACTGGCCCGGCACCTGCCGCTGCCCGTACCCGAGCCCGTGGCCACCGGCCGGCCCGGCGCCAGCTACCCGTACCCCTGGTCGGTGCGACGCTGGCTGCCCGGCGACACCCTCGCGGCCGCCGGGACGGTCGACCGGCCCGCCGTGGCGCGCGACCTCGGCGCGTTCCTGACCGCGCTGCGGCGTGCGCCCACCGCCGGGGGCCCGGCGGCCGGGCGGCACTCCTGCTTCCGGGGCTGCCACCCCAGCGCCTACGGCGACGAGGTCGAACAGGCCCTCCACGTGCTGCGGGGGCGGGTGGACCGGGCCGCCTGCCAGGACGTCTGGGCGCGGGCCCAGGCCTCGGCCTGGGCGTCGGCGCCGGTCTGGTTCCACGGCGACGTGGCGGCCGGCAACCTGCTCGTCACGGGCGGGCGGCTGGCCGCGGTGATCGACTTCGGCACCTGCGGGGTCGGGGATCCCGCCTGCGATCTGGTGCTCGCGTGGACCTGGTTCACCGGGCCGGAACGGCAGCTGTTCCGGGAGGCGGTGGGCCTGCCCGACGACGCCTGGCGGCGCGCCCGCGGCTGGGCACTGTGGAAGGCGCTCATCTGCCTGGCGCGCGGAGCCGACGAGGAGCAGTCACGAGTCCTGGCAGCAGTCCTCACCGACCCGGTCGCATACTGACGCCCTGGGGAGGGCCGGAACCTGCTTACTTGACATAATGTGCATTATCGACGCTACGGAGCCAGGCTCGAATGGTGGTCTGACGGGGTGCAGCATGCCGGGGCCGACCCGACCGGGCGCGCTGTTTTCGTTCCCTCGACATGTCACCGCACACCGACCTCGCACGTGCTGTGCGGTGACGTGATCTGCCCGCCTCGCATACGACGCGGGTCGTGCATCGGCCCTGCGTCTCGCGTTGCGACCGCGCATTCCCCACGGCGCCCCTGATCATCGGCGGCCGCCCTCCCGCGCCGGTCTGCCCGACACTGGTCCCCCACGCCGCGCATGGCGATCCCAGTCCCACCGCGCACGCACACCTCCCACCCGCCCCGGTGATCATGAGGTTGGCGGCGATAAATGGGACGAATCGCCCCGCTAACCTCATGATCACCGCAGGTCAGGCAGGCCGGGGCCGCCCAGGCAGTCCAGGGCGGCCGGGGCGGTCAGGGTTGGACGTAGGTGGACAGGTGTTCGCCGGTGAGGGTGGAGCGGGCGGCGACCAGGTCGGCGGGTGTGCCCTCGAAGACGATCCGGCCGCCGTCGTGACCGGCGCCGGGGCCCAGGTCGATGATCCAGTCGGCGTGCGCCATGACCGCCTGGTGGTGCTCGATGACGATGACCGACTTGCCGGAGTCGACGAGCCGGTCGAGCAGGGCGAGCAGGTGCTCGACGTCGGCCAGGTGCAGGCCGGTGGTCGGCTCGTCGAGGACGTAGATGCCGCCGCTGGTGCCCATCTGGGTGGCGAGCTTGAGCCGCTGGCGCTCGCCGCCGGACAGCGTGGTGAGCGGCTGGCCGAGGGTGAGGTAGCCGAGCCCGACGTCGGCGAGCCGGTCGAGGATCTTGTGGGCGGCGGGCGTGCGCGCGTCGCCGGTGCCGAAGAACTCCTCGGCCTCGGTCACGGACATGGCGAGCACCTCGCTGATGTCGCGGCCGCCGAGGTGGTATTCCAGCACCGAGGCCTGGAACCGCTTGCCTTCGCATTCCTCGCAGGTGGTGGCGACGCCGGCCATCATGGCCAGGTCGGTGTAGATGACGCCGGCGCCGTTGCAGGTGGGGCAGGCGCCCTCGGAGTTGGCGCTGAACAGGGCGGGCTTCACGCCGTTGGCCTTGGCGAAGGCCTTGCGGATCGGGTCGAGCAGGCCGGTGTAGGTGGCCGGGTTGCTGCGCCGGGAGCCGCGGATGGCGCCCTGGTCGACCGTCACGACCCCGTCGCGCCCGGACACCGAGCCGTGGATCAGTGAGCTCTTGCCGGAGCCGGCCACGCCGGTGACGACGACGAGCACGCCGAGCGGGATGTCGACGTCGATGTTCTGGAGGTTGTGGGTGTCGGCGCCGCGGACCTCCAGCGCTCCGGAGGGGGTGCGCACGGACGGCTTGAGGCGTGCGCGGTCGTCCAGGTGCTGCCCGGTGAGGGTGCCGCTGGCCCGCAGTCCCTCCACGGTGCCCTCGAAGACCACCTCACCACCGGCGGTGCCGGCGCCGGGGCCGAGGTCGACGACGTGGTCGGCGATGGCGATCGCCTCCGGCTTGTGCTCCACGACCAGGACCGTGTTGCCCTTGTTGCGCAGTTGCAGGAGCAGGTCGTTCATCCGCTGGATGTCGTGGGGGTGCAGCCCGATGGTGGGCTCGTCGAAGACGTAGGTCACGTCGGTGAGTGAGGAGCCGAGGTGGCGGATCATCTTGGTGCGCTGTGCCTCGCCGCCGGAGAGCGTTCCCGAGGGCCGGCTGAGTGAGAGGTAGCCCAGCCCGATCTCGACGAACGAGTCGAGGGTGTGCTGCAGCTTCGCCAGCAGCGGGGCCACCGACGGCTCGTCGAGGCCGCGTACCCAGGTGGCGAGGTCGCTGATCTGCATGGCGCACGCGTCGGCGATGCTGATTCCGTTGATCTTGGAGGATCGGGCGGCCTCGCTGAGCCGCGTGCCGCCGCAGTCGGGGCAGGTGGTGAAGGTGACGACCCGTTCCACGAAGGCGCGGATGTGCGGCTGCATCGAGTCGACGTCCTTGGACAGCATCGACTTCTGGATCTTCGGGATGAGGCCCTCGTACGTGAGGTTGATGCCCTCGACCTTGATCTTGACCGGCTCCTTGTAGAGCAGGTCGTGCAGCTCCCTCTTGGTGAACGTGCGGATCGGCTTGTCCGGGTCGAAGAAGCCGCAGCCGCTGAAGATGCGCCCGTACCAGCCGTCCATGCTGTAGCCGGGGATGGTGAGCGCGCCCTCGTTGAGCGACTTGCTGTCGTCGTAGAGCTGGGTCAGGTCGAAGTCGGTGACCGAGCCCGTGCCCTCGCAGCGCGGGCACATGCCGCCGGTGATGCTGAAGCTGCGCCGCTCCTTCGTGGTCTGGCCGGCGCGTTCGATGGTGACCGCGCCGGCGCCGCTGATCGAGGCGACGTTGAAGGAGAACGCCTGGGCCGAGCCGATGTGGGGCTGCCCGAGCCGGCTGAAGAGGATGCGCAGCATGGCGTTGGCGTCGGTGACGGTGCCGACCGTGGAGCGGGGGTTGCCGCCCATCCGCTCCTGGTCGACGATGATCGCGGTGGTCAGCCCGTCGAGCACGTCGACCTCGGGGCGGGCCAGCGTCGGCATGAAGCCCTGCACGAAGGCGCTGTAGGTCTCGTTGATGAGCCGCTGCGACTCCGCGGCGATGGTGCCGAACACCAGGGAGCTCTTGCCCGAGCCGGAGACGCCGGTGAAGACGGTCAGCCGGCGCTTCGGGATCTCGATGCTGACGTCCTTGAGGTTGTTCTCGCGGGCGCCCTGCACGCGGATCAGGTCGTGGGTGTCGGCGGCGTGCAGCGCGCCCGACTGGGTGTCCGTCCTCGTGGCCGTGCTCATCGGTTCTCCATCTTCTGTCGCGCGGGCCGCTTCGGGGTGCGGGTCGGCGTCGCCCGGCTCGATCTAACCAGCTCCGAGCCGTAGGTCGGGTTTCTCGTCCAGGCGCGGCGGCGGACGGTCAGCGCAGTTCCTGGATGCGGACCATGTTGCCGGCGGGATCGCGGAACGCGCAGTCGCGCACGCCGTAGGGCTGCTCGATCGGCTCCTGGACGACCTCGGCGTCGCCGGCCTGCACCTTCTCGAAGGTGCCGTCGAGGTCGTGGGTGGCCAGCAGGATCCAGCCGTAGGTGCCCTTGGCCATCATCTCGACGATGGTACGGCGCTCGTCGTCGGTGACGCCGGGGTCGGCGGCCGGCGGCGCGAGGAGGATCGACGTGCCGGGCTGCCCGGCGGGACCGACGCTGATCCAGCGCATCCTGCCGCTGCCGACGTCGCTGCGGACCTCGAAGCCGAGGGTGTCCCGGTAGAAGGCCAGGGAGGCCTCCGGGTCGTCGTGCGGCAGAACGGTCGTGTGAATGGTGATGTCCATGGCAGTCAGGCTAGGCGCGGCTCGACGGCGGGTGCTTCTCGATTCCTGATCGGTCTGGTCACCTGCTTCGCGATGCACGGCGGCATACCGGCCGTGGCGCGCGCCCCCTCGCGGCGGTAGGTGCTGGGCGGCACGCCGACCAGCTCGGTGAAGCGGGTGCTGAAGGTGCCCAGTGAGGCGCAGCCGACCGCGAAACAGACGTCGGTGACGCTGAGGTCGCCGCGGCGCAGCAGCGCCATGGCGCGTTCGATGCGCCGGGTCATGAGATAGGCGTACGGCGACTCGCCGTAGGCGAGGCGGAACTGGCGGCTGAGGTGTCCGGCCGACATGTGCACGCCGCGCGCCAGCGCCTCGACGTCCAGCGGCTGCGCGTACTCCCGGTCGATCCGGTCGCGGACGCGGCGCAGCCGGGCGAGGTCGCGCAGGTGCGGGGTCGGGTCGGAACTGCTGGTCACGTGCCTGATCGTGCCACGTGGCGGCGGCGTCGCCCACCGCGGCGGCCGGTCAGCGGGCGCGGACGTCCCGGCGGCTCCGGCGCGCGGTGACCAGGCTCCATCAGCGGGCGCGGACGTCCCGGCGGCTCCGGCGCGCGGTGACCAGGCTCCATCAGCGGGCGCGGACGTCCCGGCGGCTCCGGCGCGCGGTGACCAGGCTCCAGGCGATGGCCGTGCCGAGCGTGAGCACGACCACGGCGAGGGTGAGCCAGACCGGCAGCTTGCCGACGGGGGTCTCGGCGAGGATCAGCTTCACCCCGGCGAAGGCGAGCAGCACGGCCAGGCCGTAGCGCAGGTGGCCGAAGTGTCGCAGCAGACCGGCCAGGCAGAAGTACAGGCTGCGCAGCCCGAGCACGGCGAAGGCGTTCGCGGTCCAGACCAGGAACGTGTTGGTGGTGATGGCCAGGATCGCCGCGACCGAGTCGATCGCGAAGATGACGTCGGTGGCCTCGATCGCCACCAGGGCGACCAGCAGCACGGTGCCCTTGCGGCGGCCGTCGACCCGGACGGTGAAGCGGCCGTCGTGGTAGCGGGGCTCGGTGGGCACGAGCCGGCGGAAGATCCGGACGGCGATGTTGCGGTCGGGGTCGACGTCCGGTTCGCCGCGGACGGCGAGGCGCCAGCCGGTCCAGATCAGGAACGCGCCGAGCACGAGGCCGGCCCAGGTGAGCCGGTCCAGCAGTTCCGCGCCGGCGAAGATGAACACCAGCCGGAAGCCCAGCGCCCCGAGCACCCCCCAGAAGAGCACCTTGTGCTGGTACACGGGGGCCACCCGGAAGTATCCGAACAGCAGGGCGAAGACGAACACGTTGTCGACCGACAGCGCCTTCTCCAGCAGGTAGCCGGAGTAGTAGGCCACCGCCGGCCCGCTGCCGCGCCAGAGCCAGATGACCAGGCCGAAGGCGATCCCGGCGGTGATCCACACCGCGCTCCAGACCAGCGCCTCGCGCAGTTCGATGACGTGGTGGTGGCGGTGGGAGAACATGTCGACGGCGAGCATGACGGCGATGACCGCGCCGACGGCCACCCAGGCCCAGGCCGGCGCCGCGAACGTGGTCTCGTCCATCCGGCGTCCTCCGCATCCGCGCCTGGGCGGGGACGGGCGCCCGTTCCGGCCCGTACGCGGGTGCGGAACCGGACTGCGTCGCCCCCGAGCCTAGGCGAGGCGCCGGTCGGGAGACGGCGGTCCGGCGAAGTCGGTGCCCGGGCCGCGCTCCCCCGCCGGCGCGGCGAAGATCAGCTCAGCGCAGCCGGCGGGCGCCGAACCGGGTGGGCGGGTCGGCGATGGCGTCCTGGGCGGCGACGAGTTGCAGTTCCCGGGTGCCCGCGGCGAGGGTGGCCTCGAGGACCGCGTAGATGGAGTTGGTGGTGCGCTCCAGCGCGGTCTCGGGCGATCCGGTCGTCGCGAGGTGGGCCAGGTAGAGCGCGGCGGTGACGTCGCCGCCGCCGTTGGGGCTGATCGGCAGCAGCGGTGTGGTGACCGCCCAGGCGCCGGCGTCGGAGACGGCGACGACCTCCAGCGACCCCGCCGGGACGTCGCCGTGCAGCACGCTGGTGACCAGCATGTGCCGGGGTCCGGTGTCGCGGACGACGTCGACGGCGGCGAGCAGGTCGTCGAGGGTGTCGGTGCTGCGGCCGGCGAGGAACTCCAGTTCGAACTGGTTGGGGGTGACGATGTCCGCGCGGGGCACGACGCTGTCGCGCAGGTACTCGGGGATGCCGGGTCGGACGAACATGCCGCGGCCGACGTCGCCCATCACGGGGTCGCAGCAGTACAGGGCGTCGGGGTTGGCGGCCTTCACCCGGGCGACCGCGTCGAGGATCACCGCGCCCATCGCCGGGTCGCCCTGGTAGCCGGAGAGCACCGCGTCGGCGGTGCCGAGGACGCCGCGGTCCTCGATGCCGGCGATCACCTCGGCGACGTCGGCCGGGGGCAGCAGCGGTCCGCGCCAGGCGCCGTAGCCGGTGTGGTTGGAGAAGTGCACGGTCAGCACCGGCCAGACCTCGTGCCGGAGCCGTTGCAGCGGGAAGACGGCGGCGGAGTTGCCGACGTGACCGTAGGCGACCGAGGACTGGATGGACAGGATCTTCACCGGCTCATCGTCGCATCCGCCGCCGCGGCGCTGGTCAGGTGTCGGTGCGGAGGCGGGCGTGCAGGTGCATGTCGTGCCAGCCGTCGGTGTGCCGGGCGGCGCCGCGGTTGGTGCCCTCGGCGGCGAGGCCGGCGCGTTCGGCCACCCGGCAGGAGGCCGGGTTGGCGGTGGAGTGACGCAGCCAGATCCGGTGCAGGCCGAGCCGGTCGAAGCCGAAGGCGGTGAGGGCGGTCAGGGCGCGGGCGGCGACGCGCCGGCCGCGGGCGGCGGGCAGCACCCAGTACGACACCTCGGCCTGGGCCTCGGGCAGGTCGACGGCGCGCAGGCTGATCTGCCCGAGCACGTCGTCGCCGTCGGTGACGGCCCAGCCGGCGCCGGTCTCCTGCCGCCAGCGTCGCGGCCACGAGTCGATCCAGTCGCGGGCCTCGTCGTCGGTCATGGCGCGGCAGTGCCAGCGGCGGATGGCGG
>NZ_JBSSLX010000252.1:0-7511 GCF_053890995.1 Micromonospora sp. I033
GGAGATGTGAATAAGAGACCGGTCCTTGGGCCCCGGGGGGAGAAAGCGGCGTCCCGCCGATCCGGCCGACCCGCCCGGGGTCGAAACCCGGCCGGGCGCGGCTCGCCGTCCGCCCGCCGCGGCCGGCCGCGACTCCTCCGACACCCCAACCGTCGTGGACCCGACCACCCCCTGGCCAGGGCCACGACCGTCGGGCTGCGCGGTCCGGGTGGACACGGGCCTCCCCGCCCCACCCGGACTCCACCTCGGCGCAGCCCGGACGCCCCGGCCGCCGTCCCACGGACGGCGGTGTCGGCCCCGACGATCGGGTCCCGCAGCAGGGGCGGGGACCACCGCCGGCCCGGGTGCCGGCGGCGTACGCCGGAACCCGGCGCGGCGTGCCGTCGTCGGGGGAGGCTCCTACCGTAACCCGCCCGGGGCCGGCCCCGGGTACGCCGAACGGGCCGACGCCAGGTCGGCCCGTCGGGTCTTCGCTGAGTCGCCGGTCAGCGACGGCTGCCGCGCCAGCCCTGCACGGGCAGGTCGAACTTGGCCACCAGCCGGTCGGTGAAGGGCCGCGCCCGGAGCCGGACGATGCGCACCGGCAACGCGCCCCGGCGCACGGTGACCCGGGCGCCCGGGGGCAGGTCGTAGACCCGCCGGCCGTCGCAGCAGAGCACCGCCAGGGTGGTGAACGGGTCCACGGTGATCGCGAAGGTGGACGTCGGCGCGGTGACGAGCGGGCGGCTGAACAGCGCGTGCGCGCTGATCGGGACCAGCAACAGCGCCTCCACCTCCGGCCAGACCACCGGCCCGCCGCCGGAGAACGCGTACGCGGTCGAGCCGGTGGGCGTCGCGCAGACCACGCCGTCGCAGCCGTAGCGGGACAGCGGCCGGCCGTCCACGTCGACGAGCAGCTCCAGCATCTGGGCCCGCTCGCCCTTCTCCACGCTGATCTCGTTCAACGCCCACGACTCGATGGTCGGGCCGCCCTCGAACTCGGCGGTGACGTCGAGGGTGAGCCGTTCGTCCACCGTGTAGTTGCGCCCGACCACGTCGCGCACCGCGCTGTCCAGGTCGTCGATCTCCGCCTCGGCGAGGAAGCCGACCTTGCCCAGGTTGATGCCGAGCAGCGGCGCCTTGGCCGGCCGGGCCAGCTCGGCGGCGCGCAGGAAGGTGCCGTCCCCGCCGAGCGCGAAGACGATCTCCGCGCCCTCGGCGGCCTCCGGGCCGGTCACCGGCACCACGCCGGGCAGGTCCAGGTCGTCGGCCTCCTCGGCGACCACCCGCACCTCGAAGCCGGCGGCGATGAGGTCGGCCGCCACCGCGCGGGCGTGCTCGGTGCTGCGCCGACGGCCCGTGTGCGTCACCAGCAGAGCGGTCCGGCTCACCCGGGCACCTCCTCAGTCGTGGCCGTCGGCCCGGCGGCCGGGGAACCCTGCGGGCCGGCGGCCACCACCGCGCGCACCCGGTCGGGGTCCGCGGCGGGCGCGTCCCGGCGCAACCATACGAAGAACTCCACGTTGCCGCTCGGCCCGGGCAGCGGGCTGGCGGCCACGTCGGCCAGGCCCAGCCCGAGCTGCGCGGCCGCGGCGGCCACGTCGAGCACCGCCTCGGCACGCAGCTCCGGGTCGCGGACCACCCCGCCAGCGCCGACCCGCTCCTTGCCGACCTCGAACTGCGGCTTGACCATCAGCGCGAGGTCGCCGTCGGGCCGCGTGCAGCCGGCCAGCGCGGGCAGCACCAGCCGCAGCGAGATGAACGACAGGTCGGCCACCGTCAGGTCGACCGGGCCGCCGATCGCCTCCGGCGTGAGGGTACGCACGTTGGTGCGCTCGAAGACGTGCACCCGGTCGTCGTTCCGCAGCGACCAGGCGAGCTGCCCGTAGCCGACGTCCACCGCCACCACCTCGGCGGCGTCGCCGCGCAGCAGCACGTCGGTGAAGCCGCCCGTGGAGGCGCCCGCGTCCAGGCAGCGCCGGCCCGCCACGGCCAGCCCGCCGGGGGCGAACGCGGCGAGCGCGCCGGCCAGCTTGTGGCCGCCCCGCGAGACGTACTCCGCGGCCGGGTCCGCGCCGGTGACCAGCAGCGGGTCGGCCGGGTCCACCATCGCGGCGGCCTTGCGGGCCGGCACCCCGCGGAGCTGGACGCGACCGGCCTCCACCAGCGCGGCGGCCTGCTCCCGGGAGCGGGCCAGGCCGCGGCGGACGAGTTCGGCATCCAGCCGGGTACGACGTGCCATCGGTGGTTCTTCTCCGCCTCTCCTCAGGCCTGGTCGATGCTGGCCAGGGTCTCGCGCAGCGTCTCGTACGCCGCCTCGTACTGGGCGATCTGGTCCGCCGGGGACAGCGGCTCGGCGTTGATCATGGCTTGCACGGCGGCGTCCACCGCCGGGTGCCGTGCCTCGCCGACGTCCTCGACCGGCGCCGGCCGCACGCCCGGGGGCGGACCGGGCCGGGGACCGGCCGGCGGCGGCCCGGGTCGGGGGCCGGGACGGAAGGGCGCGGTCACGAGCCGGCACCACCGGTCGGCTTGCGGCCGGCGGCCTTCTTCGCCGGGCGCACCGGCGCGGCCGGTGACTCCTCCGCCGGGGTGCGCGCGACGGTGGCGGCCGGCTTCTTGGCGATGGCCTTCTTCGCCACGGCCTTCTTCGCGATCGCCTTGGTCCGCGCGGGCACGGGAGGCGCCGAGACCGGCGCCTCGGCGCCCGGCGTGGCCGGGGGCGGCTGCTCAGCGGTCGGCTCTTCGGAGGGCGCCACCTCACCGGCTCCCGCCGTCTCGGCGGCCGGGGGCGGCCCGCCCGGCGCGCGCCGGGTCTCCGGTGCGCCGGTGCCCTTCGCCTCGCGCAGCTGCCGCTCCAGGTCGTGCACCCGGCGGGTCAGCTCGGCGACCTCGTCGGCGGTGGCCAGCCCGACCGCGCCGAGCGCGCGGTCCACCTCGAAGCGGACCAGCTTGGTCAGCGCCTCCCGGTTCGCCAGGCCGGTGGAGACCAGCTCCTCGGCGAGCGCCTGGAGCTGGGCGGCGGTCGCGCCGCCCTGGCCGACCACGCGTTTCACGGCGTCCTGGGCCTTCTTCCGGGGCGCCTCCGTCAGGCCCATGGCCAGCTCGAGGTAGGCGCGCCACGCGTCCTGCATGCCTGAGTCCTTCCGCGGGGCGAGGTGTGCAGGTGTCACGCTACCGGGCGCCCCGGACGCACCATTGCGGTACGGTGCCGGGAAACGGCGTGGCACGTGTGAGGAGACGATGTGGCCAGCGTGGACGAGTGCCGGCAGGCGTTGCAGGACCTGGCCGCCCGGCTGGACCGGCACGCCGAGGTGCAGGGGCGGATCGACCTCGACCGGACCCTCGCCTGCCGCATCACCGACCTGGACACCGCGTTCCACGGGCGCCTCGAGGGCGGCCGGCTGGTCGACCTGGCCGACGGCGACGACCCGAAGGCGAAGATCGCGCTGAGCACCAGCAGCGACGACCTGGTCGCCCTGGTGCACGGTCAGCTCGACATCATGAAGGCGGTGGGCTCCCGGCGGGTGTCCGTCAAGGCCAACCCGTTCGACCTCATGAAGCTCCGCAAGCTGCTCTGACCGGGATCAGTCCGTCAGGCCCAGCGCGGCCAGGGCCTTTTCCGCCGCCGCGGACACCGGCCGCACCCGCGGCCCGGCCGCCGTCGACCAGGCCGCCCCGCAGAGCGCCGCGAGGGCGTCCAGCGGGCGTCCCGCACCGTCGAGGGCGAGCCCGCCGTCGGCCACGCTCACCGACCAGCCACCGGCGTCCGCCGCGCCCGGCACCCGCACCACGGCCGCCGGGTCGAAGAGCCCCGCCAGGTCGAAGGAGACGTACGCGGGCCGGCGCGACTCGGGCACGGCCAGCAGCTCGGCCACGTCGCTGACCCCGGTGAGCACCAGCAGGCTGTCCAGGCCGGCGCGGCGGGCCCCCTCGATGTCGGTGTCCAGCCGGTCGCCGACCACCAGGGTCCGGCCCGTGCCGGCCCGGCGTGCCGCGGTGGCGAACAGCGCCGGTTCCGGCTTGCCCACCACCACGTCCGGGTCCCGCCCCAACGCCGTGCGCAGCACCGCCACCAGCGAGCCGTTGCCCGGCAGCGGGCCCCGCGGGCTGGGCAGGGTCCGATCGGTGTTGGTGGCGTACCAGGGCGCGCCCGCCCGGACCGCCAGGGACGCCTCGGCCAGGTCGGACCAGCCGACCTTCGGGCCGTACCCCTGGGCCACGGCCGCGGGTTCCTCGTCGGCCGTCGACACCGGGCGCAGGCCCACGGCCCGCAGCTCGGCGCGGAGCGCCTCGGCCCCGACCACCAGCACCGGCGCGCCGGCGGGCAGCCGGTCGCGCAGCAGCTCGGCGGTGGCGGCCGCGGAGGTCAGCACCTCCTCCGGCCCGGCCGGCACCCCCATGCCGGTCAGCAGGTCGGCCACCTCGCTGGAGCGGCGCGAGGCGTTGTTCGTCGCGTACGCGACCGCCCGCCCCTCGGCGTGCAGCCGGCCCACCGCCTCGACCGCACCGGGGATCGGCCGGTCGATCAGGTAGATCACCCCGTCCAGGTCGAAGACGACCAGGGCGTACCCGTCGACCAGCCGGCCGCTCGTTCCGGCCCGGTCGCGTTCCCCGCGATCCGGACCGGAACCCGCGTCCCCGGTGCTCGCGGTCACCGGCGCTCCGACTCCGCGGACCCCTCGTCCGTCGCGTCGCCGCCCCGGGTGTCCGGACCGGTGGCGTCGACGGCGGCGGCGCGGGTGTCGGCGGCGAGCAAGCGCGCGTCCGCGTCGGTCAGCTCGTCGTCGCCCAGGTCAGCCGCGTTCCGGTCCCGGTACCCGGCGCCCTCGCCGGCCGGCACCGCGTCACCGGCATCGGCGGCCACGGCGTCCGCCGTGTCGGCGTCGGCCCGCAGCCGGGCGTCGCCGTCGAGGTCGTCGTCCTCGCCGCCCTCGTCGTCCCGGTCGTCGCCCCGATCCGCGTCGCCGTCGAGGTCGTCGTCCTCGTCGTCGTAGTCGTCGTCCTCGCCGTCGTCGAGGTCGTCGTCCTCGTCGTCGTCGCGCTCGTCATCGTCGTGCTCGTCGTCGTCGCGCTCGTCATCGTCGTGCTCGTCGTCGGCGCCGCCGGTCAGGTCGGCGTCGGGACGGGCCGGGACGGCGCCCGGGGTGCCGGGACCGGCGGCGAACTCCTCGTCCTCCTCCTCGTCACCCTCGATGACGACGCCGTCGAGCTCCAGCAGCCGCTCGGCGGCGTCGGTCTCGCCCTCGGCGTCCACGTCGGCGGCCCGGGAGAACCACTCCCGCCCCTCCTCGCGTCGGCCCACGGCCAGCAGCGCGTCCGCGTACGCGTAGCGCAGCCGCGCCGCCCACGGCTCGGTCGACTCGGCGGTCAGCTCGGGCACCTGGAGCATGGCCACGGCCGCGTCCTTCTGCCCGAGGTCGCCCCGCGCACCGGCGGCCACGATCAGCAGCTCGGCGGCGACCGCCTGGTCGAGCTTGTCCCGGTCGGCCCCGCGGAACAGGTCGATGGCCCGCTCCGGGCGACCCAGCGCCCGCTCGCAGTCGGCCAGCACCGCCAGGTGGCTCTGCAACCCGGTCATCCGGTGGTAGGTGCGCAGCTCGGCGACGGCCGTCTGCCACTCCCCCGCGTGGTACGCGGCCAGCCCGACGGCCTCCCGCACCGCGGCGATCCGCGAGGCGAGCCGGCGGGCGGCCATGGCGTGCGCCAGGGCCTCGGCCGGGTCGTCGTCGATCAGCAGCCCGGTCGCGACCAGGTGCCGGGCGACGGTCTCCGCCACCGGCTTGGCGAGGGAGAGCAGCTCCGCCCGCACGGTCGAGTCGAGGTCGCTCGCGACCACCTCGTCCGGCAGCGCCGGCGCCACACCGGTACGCCCCTCGGCGCGCTCGTCCTGCCGCTCGCGGTAGGCGCCCTCATCGCGACGGTCGTCCCGGCCGTAGCCCCGGCGTTCCCCGCCCCGGTCGGTACGCTCCCGACCGCCAGGGAAGCCACCCTCGCGCTCCTCGCGACGGAAGCCGCCGGGCCGCTCGTCACGACGGAAGCCCTCGCGGCGCTCGCCACCTTCGCGGCGCTCGCCACCCCGGAAACCGCCCTCACGACGCTCACCGCCGCGGAAGCCGCCCTCGCGGCGCTCGCCACCGCGGAAACCGCCCTCGCGGTCCTCGCGACGGAAGCCCTCGCGGCGCTCACCGCCGGCGAAGCCCTCACGGCGCTCGCCACCCCGGAAGCCACCTTCGCGACGCTCGCCGCCCCGGAAGCCGCCCTCGCGCTCGCCACCGCGGAAGCCACCCTCACGACGGTCCCCACCACGGAAGCCGCCTTCACGGTCGCCGCCGCGGAAGCCGCCCTCGCGACGCTCACCGCCGCGGAAGCCCTCGCGGCGCTCACCGCCGAAGCCACCTTCGCGACGCTCGCCACCGCGGAAACCGCCCTCACGGTCGCCGCCACGGAAGCCACCCTCGCGACGCTCACCACCGCGGAAGCCACCCTCACGGCGCTCGCCACCGCGGAAGCCGCCCTCGCGGTCGCCGCCACGGAAGCCACCCTCGCGACGCTCACCACCGCGGAAGCCACCCTCGCGACGCTCGCCACCGCGGAAGCCACCCTCGCGGCGCTCACCGCCGGCGAAGCCCTCACGGCGCTCACCGCCCCGGAAGCCACCTTCACGGTCGCCGCCACGGAAGCCACCCTCGCGACGCTCACCGCCGGCGAAGCCCTCACGGCGCTCACCGCCCCGGAAGCCACCTTCACGGTCGCCGCCACGGAAGCCACCCTCACGACGCTCACCGCCGCGGAAACCGCCCTCGCGACGCTCACCGCCACGGAAACCGCCCTCGCGGCGCTCGCCACCGCGGAAGCCACCCTCGCGGTCGCCGCCACGGAAGCCACCCTCACGACGCTCGCCACCGCGGAAACCACCCTCGCGGTCGCCGCCACGGAAGCCACCCTCACGACGCTCACCGCCGCGGAAGCCACCCTCGCGGCGCTCACCGCCGGCGAAGCCCTCACGGCGCTCACCGCCCCGGAAGCCACCTTCACGGTCGCCGCCACGGAAGCCACCCTCACGACGCTCACCGCCACGGAAGCCACCCTCACGGCGATCGCCGCCCCGGAAGCCGCCCTCGCGGTCCCCACCGCGGAAGCCACCCTCCCGAGGGCCTGAGCGGAAGCCTTCGCGACGCTCGCCGCCGCGGAACCCGCCCTCGCGGTCGTCGCGGCGGAACCCGCCCTCACGGCGGTCGCCGCCGCGGGGGGCGCCGTCGCGGTCGTCGCGGCGGGGGTAGCCACCCTCGCGGCGGTCGCCGCCGCGGAAGCCGCCCCGCTGGCCGCCCGAGCGGTCGTCGCGGTCGCCCCGGTACGAGGGACGGTCGTCGCGACGGTTGTCGCCGCGTCCCTGCCCACGCTCGGCGCGGTCCTCGTAACGACGGGGGCGGTCCTCGCCCTGCGGTCCTGAACTCACAGGTACATCCTTCCTCATTGCGTCTCCAAGGACGCTAACGCAGTCGAGGGCCGACCCTGCTGGGGCGGCCCTC
>NZ_JBSSLX010000253.1:0-7448 GCF_053890995.1 Micromonospora sp. I033
CGCTCATCGGGTCACTCCTGTGTCGGTGCGACGTCGTCCGCCGCGGCGGAAGGGGCGTCCGCGGGCGGGGTGGCCGGCTCCGGGTTGCCGGCGTACTCGTCGATGGTCAGCTCGGTGCCGCCGTCGGCGGAGCCGGTCCAGCGCACGGTCAGCTCCTCCAGCGCCTGCTCCTGGACGAAGGCGACCAGCCCCTGCCGGTAGAGCTCCAGCAGGGCCAGGAAGCGGGCGACCACCTCCAGGGTGATGTCGCAGTCGGCGCAGAGCAGCGAGAAGGTGGCGGTGCCGGCGCGGCGCAGCCGCTCGGAAATGATCTCGGCGTGCTCGCGGACGCTGACCCGGACCATGTGCACGTGCGCGATGGACACCTCGGGCACCGGCTTCGGGGTCATCGCCCTGAGCGCCAGCTTGAGCAACCGCTCCGGGCCGATGCCGAGCACCAGGTCGGGCAGCGCCTCGGCGTACCGGGGTTCCAGGGTGACCGCGCGCGGGTAGCGCCGCCCGCCGACCGACTCCAGCTCGGCGATGTGCGCCGCCGCCTCCTTGTACGCCTTGTACTGCAGCAGCCGGGCGAAGAGCAGGTCCCGGGCCTCCAGCAGGGCCAGGTCCTCCTCGTCCTCCACCTCGGCCGAGGGCAGCAGCCGGGCCGCCTTCAGGTCCAGCAGCGTGGCGGCGACCAGCAGGAACTCGCTGGTCTCGTCCAGGTCCCACTGGTCGCCCATGGCCCGGAGGTACGCGATGAACTCGTCGGTGACCTTGTGCAGGGCCACCTCGGTGACGTCCAGCTTGTGCTTGCTGATCAGCTGGAGCAGCAGGTCGAACGGGCCGGTGAAGTTGTCCAGCCGGACGGTGAAGCCGCTGGTCTCCTCGACGGTGGCCGGGTCGGCCGGCACCACGCCGTCGACCTCGGCGGCCAGCCCGGCGGCGGCCACCGGGTCGGTGGCGCCGGTCGGCGGGTCGAGGGGTGGTGCGGTCACCGGCAAACCGTAGTCCACGACCCGGGCACCCGGCGGGCGGCCTACCGCTCCGCCTGGGCGGCGATCACCTCGCGGGCGAGCTGGCGGTAGTTGCGCGCGCCGGAGGAGGCCGGGTCGAGGGTGGTGATCGGGGCGCCGGCCACCGTCGACTCGGGGAACTTCACGGTCTTGGTGATCACCGTCTGGTAGACCTTGTCGCCGAACGCCTCCACCACCCGCTGGAGGACCTGGCGGCAGTGGGTGGTGCGGCTGTCGTACATGGTGGCGAGGATGCCCTCGAGCTCCAGGTCGAAGTTGAGCCGCTCACGCACCTTGTCGATGGTGTCCAGCAGCAGCGCGACACCGCGGAGGCTGAAGAACTCGCACTCCAGCGGGATGAGCACGCCGTGCGCCACGGTCAGCGCGTTGATCGCCAGCAGGCCCAGCGAGGGCTGGCAGTCGATCAGGATGAAGTCGTACTCCTTGCGGATGGTGCGGAGCACCCGGGCCAGGGCCATCTCCCGCGCGACCTCGTTGACCAGCTGGATCTCGGCGGCGGAGAGGTCGATGTTGGCCGGCAGCAGGTGCAGCCCGGCCACGTCGGTCTTGATGAGGACGTCCTCGGCGGTGACGTCGTCCTGCATGAGCAGGTTGTAGACCGACAGGTCGAGGTTGTGCGGGTTGACGCCGAGGCCGACGGAGAGGGCGCCCTGCGGGTCGAAGTCGACAAGCAGCACCTTGCGGCCGTACTCGGCGAGCGCGGCGCCCAGGTTGATGGTGGTCGTGGTCTTGCCGACGCCACCCTTCTGGTTGGCCATCGCGATGATCCGCGCCGGGCCGTGCCGGTCGGTCGGCATCGGCTCCGGGATCGGCTTGCGCATGGTGTACGCGGCCGGGTCGGCGGGGCCGAGGTCGGCGCCGAGCGTCGCCTGCTGCTCGCGGAGCTCCGACGTCCAGGTCTCGGCACGGTCACCGTTTCCTGCCATGTCCTCGTTGCCCCCTCCCGACGACCACCCGGCGTCGGAGCCGTCCGACGTCCCTCGCGGCGCCGCTGCGCACCTCCGGTCCGTCACCCCTGGAGGCCCGCGCCGAAGCCGACTGTACGCCACGCGCCAGCAGCGCGTTCGGTAGCGGGTCGGCGTGTCGGAGCGGGTGCTCAGCCGAGACGCTGTTTCGTTCGCGACTGCGGGCTCGGAACCCCGGCTCACTCCACGCGCTCACCCGTGCGCCCGCGGGTGGGCGGTCGCGTAGACCTCACGCAGCCGCTCAACGGTGACCAACGTGTACACCTGGGTGGTGGTCACCGAGGCGTGGCCGAGCAGTTCCTGCACCACCCGCACGTCGGCGCCGCCGTCGAGCAGGTGGGTGGCGTACGAGTGGCGCAGGGTGTGCGGGGAGACCGCGTCGGGCCCGTCGACCGGCAGGCCGGCCCGTTCGGCCGCGGCGCGCAGCACGGTCCAGGCGCCCTGGCGGGTGAGCGGGCCGCCGCGGGCGTTGACGAAGACCACCGGGGTGCCCCGGCCGGCGGCGAGCAGCGCCGGGCGGCCCCGGACCAGCCAGGCGCGCAGCGCCTCGGCCGCGTACCCGCCGACCGGGACGAGCCGGGTCTTCCCGCCCTTGCCTCGCAGCAGCACGGTGCCGGCGTCGAGGTCGAGGTCGTCCACCGCGGCGCCGATCGCCTCGGAGATGCGCGCGCCGGTGCCGTACAGGAATTCCAGCAGCGCCCGGTCGCGCAGCGCGCGGGGCGCGGCCTCGCCGGTGGCGGTGACCGGGCCGGCGGTCTCCAGCAGCCGGACCACGGCGTCGACGGGCAGCGCCCGGGGCAGCCGGCGCGGTGGTGCGGGCGGGCGGACGTCCCGGCTGGGGTCGGCCCCGGCCAGCCCTTCGCGCAGCGCGAAGCGGTGCAGGCCGCGCACGGCGCTGGCCGCGCGGGCGGCCGAGGAGACGGCGAGCGGCGGGTGGTCGGCGTCCCCGGCGCGCAGCCGGGCCAGGTGCGCCTCGACCTCGGCGGCCCCGACGGCGGTCAGGTCGGTCACCCCGGCGGCGGCCAGGGTGGACAGGTAGCGGTCCAGGTCCCGGCGGTACGAGGCGAGGGTGTTCGTCGACAGTCCCCGCTCGACGGTGAGGTGGTCCAGGTAGCCCCGGACGGCACGGCGCAGGGCCGGCGCGGGCTCGCCCGCACCGGCCCGTTCCGTGGTTGAGGTCAGGCCAGCACCTCGGCCAGCGGCAGCGTGCCCATGCCGTGCGCCTCGGCGACCGGGCCGTAGACGACCTGGCCGGCGTGGGTGTTCAGGCCGAGGGCGAGCGCCGGGTCGTTGCGCAGCGCCTGGCGCCAGCCCTGGTTGGCCAGCTCCAGGGCGTACGGCAGGGTGACGTTGGTCAGCGCGTAGGTGCTGGTGTTCGGCACCGCGCCGGGCATGTTCGCCACGCAGTAGAAGATCGAGTCGTGCACCTTGTAGACCGGGTCGGCGTGCGTGGTCGGGCGCGAGTCCTCGAAGCAGCCGCCCTGGTCGATGGCGATGTCGACGAGCACGCTGCCCGGCTTCATCCGGGAGACCAGCTCGTTGGAGATGAGCTTCGGGGCCTTCGCGCCGGGCACCAGCACCGCGCCGATGACCAGGTCGGCGTCGAGCACGGCCCGCTCGATCTCGTAGGCGTTGGAGGCGACGGTCTGCAGGTGGCCCCGGTAGATGGCGTCGGCCTGGCGCAGCCGGGCGACGTTCTTGTCCAGCAGCAGCACCTCGGACTGCAGGCCCAGCGCGATGGCGGCGGCGTTCAGGCCGGACACGCCGGCGCCGATGACCACGGTCTTGGCCGCGTACACGCCGGAGACCCCGCCGGGCAGCACGCCCCGGCCCCCGCCGGTGCGCATCATGTAGAACGCGCCGACCTGCGGGGCGAGCCGGCCGGCCACCTCGGACATCGGGGCGAGCAGCGGCAGCGAGCGGTCGGGCAGCTCGACCGTCTCGTACGCGATGCCGGTGACCTTCCGGTCCAGCAGCGCGTCGGTGCACTCCTTCGAGGCGGCCAGGTGCAGGTAGGTGAAGAGCACCTGCCCCTCGCGCATCCGGTGGTACTCCTCGGCGATCGGCTCCTTGACCTTGAGCACCAGCTCGGCGGTGTCCCAAACCTCGTCGGCGGTGGCCAGGATCTTGGCGCCGGCGGCGGCGAACTCGTCGTCGGTGATGCTGGAGCCCTCACCCGCGCCGGACTCGACGAAGACCTCGTGGCCGTGGCGGGTGAACTCGTTGACGCCCGCGGGCGTGATCGCCACGCGGTACTCGTGGTTCTTGACCTCGCGTGGGATTCCGACCTTCACGATGCAGACACCTTCCTCCGGGGCAGCTCACCCCCGACTGCGCGGCGCCGCGACGGCCCCTTTGCCGACGCGGTCCACCGGTCCCGCCGGCGGCAGTCTAGGCGCGTGGGAACCCCACGGAGGCCAACACAGTGACATCCGGTGCCCGGTCGTGCTGACGGTGTGTCAGGCATCGACCGAGCTGAGCGGTGGAGACCGCCTCAGCCGTCAGGACAATGTTCGGTAAATATCCTCCCACCGACCGGGCGGCGGTGCGGACAGGACGCCAGTGGATCACTAAGGTGTCCGCTCATGACCACTCCTCCTTACCAGCAGTACCCGCAGGGCGTGTCGGACAAGAGCAAGACCGTCGCGGGCATCCTGCAGATCCTCCTCGGCGGCTTCGGTATCGGCCGCTTCTACATGGGCGACACCAAGACCGGTGTGATCCAGCTCGTGGTGACGATCGTGACCTGCGGCCTGGGCGGCATCTGGGGCCTCATCGACGGCATCCTGATCCTCGTCAACGGCGGCGTCGACGGGCAGGGCCGCCCGCTGCGCGACTGAGCGCCGGCACAAGCGAAAGGGGCCGCGCGGTGTACGCACCGCGCGGCCCCTTCGTCGTCCGGTCCCGCTCAGCGGGGCAGCGGCGCCTCCGGGCGGCGCAGCTCGGCGAAGCCGGCCTGCCGGGCACGGGCGGCGGCGAGCAGCCCGGCCACGCAGGAGGCGTTGGTGATCTCGCCGGCGAGGACCATCCGGACCGCCTCGTCGAGGTCGACCCGGACCACCTGGAGGTCGGCCTCCTCGTCGCGCCGGTCGTGGCGCTGAGCGGCGGGCACGTCGGCCAGGTCGCGGGCCAGGAAGATCCGGACCACCTCGTTGCTGAATCCGGGCGAGCTGTGCAGGTCGACCAGGAGGTCGATGGTCCCGGCGGTGAGGTCGGCCTCCTCGGCCAGCTCCCGGGCCGCCGCGGCGGCCAGGTCCTCGCCCTGCACGTCCATCAGCCCGGCCGGCAGCTCCCACAGGTGCCGGCCCACCGGGTGCCGGTACTGCCGGATCAGCACCACCTGACCGGCGTCGTCGAGGGCCACCACGGCCACCGCGCCGACGTGCGTCACGTAGTCGCGGGCGGCCGTGCCCCCGCCGGGCATGGTGACGTCGTCGCTGACCACCGAGAAGATCCGGCCGGACCAGATCTCCCGGTGCTCCGTCACCTCGTACCGGTGCTCGACCGCGCTCACGAGGCGGCCGCGGCCTTAGCCGCCGAGCCGCCGTTGCGGCCCGCCTTCTTCGCCGCCGCGGCCTCCGCCGGGGCGTCCAGGTCGACCGGGAGCTGGTCGGCCTCGGAGTACGCCACGGCGGCCTTCACGAACGCGGCGAAGAGCGGGTGCGGCCGGGTCGGCCGGCTCTTCAGCTCCGGGTGCGCCTGAGTGGCCACGAAGAACGGGTGCAGGTTCCGGTCCAGCTCGACGAACTCGACCAGCCGGCCGTCCGGCGAGGTGCCGGAGATGGTCAGGCCGGCCTTGGTGAGCTGGTCGCGGTAGGCGTTGTTCACCTCGTAGCGGTGCCGGTGCCGCTCGCTGACCTCGGTGCTGCCGTACGCCTCGGCGACCAGCGAGCCCTCGGCAAGCTTCGCCGGGTACGCGCCGAGCCGCATGGTGCCGCCCAGGTCGCCCTTGCCGGCGACGATGTCCTCCTGGTCGGCCATGGTGGCGATGACCGGGTGGCCGGCCTCCTCGTCGAACTCCAGCGAGTTCGCCCCGTCGAGGCCGGCCAGGTGACGGGCCACCTCGATGGTCATGCACTGGAGGCCGAGGCAGAGGCCGAGCAGCGGGATGCCGTTCTCCCGGGCGTACCGGGCGGTGCCGATCTTGCCCTCGATGCCGCGGACACCGAAGCCGCCGGGGATCACGATGCCGTCGACGCCGGCCAGGGCCGCCGCCGCGCCGGCCGGGGTGACGCAGTCGTCGCTGGGCACCCAGCGCAGCTGCACCCGGGCCCGGTGGCCGAAGCCCGCGGCCCGGATCGCCTCGCTCACCGACAGGTAGGCGTCGGGCAGGTCGACGTACTTGCCGACCAGCGCCACGGTCACCGTGTGGCGGGGCTGGTGCACCCGGTCGAGCAGGTCGTCCCAGCGGGTCCAGTCCACGTCCCGGAAGGACAGGCCGAGCCGCCGCACCACGTACGCGTCGAGGCCCTCGCGGTGCAGCACCTTCGGGATGTCGTAGATGCTCGGCGCGTCCGGGGCGGCGGTGACGGCCTCCCGGTCGACGTCGCAGTAGAGCGAGAGCTTCTCCTTGACCTTGTCCGGAATCTCCCGGTCGCAGCGCAGCACCAGGGCGTCCGGCTGGATGCCGATGCTGCGCAGCTGGGCCACCGAGTGCTGGGTCGGCTTGGTCTTCAGCTCGCCGGAGGGCGCCAGGTAGGGCACCAGCGACACGTGCAGGTAGAAGCAGTTGTCCCGGCCGAGGTCGTGCCGGACCTGGCGGATCGCCTCCAGGAACGGCAGCGACTCGATGTCGCCGACCGTGCCGCCGACCTCGGTGATCACCACGTCGGGGACCTGGCCGTCGGCGTCCGGGTCGGCCATGCCGAGGATCCGCGCCTTGATCTCGTTGGTGATGTGCGGGATCACCTGGACGGTGTCGCCCAGGTATTCGCCGCGCCGCTCCTTGGCGATCACCGCCGAGTAGATCTGGCCGGTGGTGACGTTCGCCTTGCCGGACAGGTCCCGGTCGAGGAACCGCTCGTAGTGGCCGACGTCGAGGTCGGTCTCGGCGCCGTCCTCGGTGACGAAGACCTCGCCGTGCTGGAACGGGTTCATCGTCCCGGGGTCGACGTTGAGGTACGGGTCGAGCTTCTGCATCACCACGCGCAGCCCGCGTGCGGTGAGCAGGTTGCCGAGGCTGGAGGCGGTGAGGCCCTTACCCAGCGAGGAGGCGACGCCCCCGGTGACGAAAATGTGCCTGGTCGTCCGTGCTGAAGGGGCCAAGGCCTGCTCCCGTGTCGTCCGTAGCGGTCGTGCGAACCGCCGTGCCGATCAGCCAAGTGATCACGCGATCCACGGGATTCCACGGTAACACCTCTCCGGCCCCGCAGCGGCGTCGCACCCGCCGTCGGCGCACGTGAGGCCCGGTTCGCCTCAGCTCGTGGGCACCTCGGTCGATGCCGGGCCGGGCTGGGCCGGCACCCGGGGC
>NZ_JBSSLX010000254.1:0-7354 GCF_053890995.1 Micromonospora sp. I033
CGTGACGCTGTCGACCCTCGGGGTCCAGCCCAGTTCCCGTTCGGCGCGCTCGCTCGACATGAGCGGGGCGTTCAGCGCCAGGTCGACCCAGCCGGTGTCGATCGGTTGCAGCCGCGCCCGCCAGGTCAGCGCCGCCGCCGCGCGCAGCACCGGGGTGGCCACCGGCACCGTCCAGCCGTGGAAGTGCCGGGCCACCAGCTCCGGGGTCAGCACCGGGTCCGCGGCCACGTTGAAGGCGCCGCGCGCGTCACCCAGCACCGCCCTGGCGTACGCGTCGGCCACGTCGTCGGCGTGCACCGCCTGCATGCGCAGCCGCCGGTTCGTCGGCACCAGCGGGATCCGGCCGTACCGCAGCAGCCGCACCGGTGCCAGCGGGCCGATGAAGTAGCGCCGGATCTCCGTGCCGGCGTCCCGCTGGAAGGTCAGCCCCGGGCGCAGCCGGACCACCCGCAACTCCGGGCGCTCCCGCTGCAGGCCGTCCAGGAGCGCCTCCACCGCGGCCTTGTCCCGGCTGTACGACGACGTCTCCACCCCCGTCGCCGGCCAGTTCTCGCTCACCGGGCGGTCCTTCGGGCCGGGCGCGTAGGTGCCGACCGACGAGGCGTACACCAGGGCGGAGACGCCGGCCCGGACGGCGGCCTCGAACACCGCGCGGCTGCCGCCCACGTTGGTCCGGTGCAGGACGCGCTGGTCGTGGCTGGGCTGGATCTGCCAGGCCAGGTGCACCACGGCCGTCGCCCCCGCGAAGGCCACGGCCAGCTTCTCGCCCGCGTCCGGCGCCCCGACGTCGCAGGAGTGCCACTCCACCCCGTCGTACGGCTCACCGGCGTCCGGCCCGGGCAGCCGGCGGGCCACCCCGACCAGCTCCGCCCCGGACTCCGCCCGCAGCCGGCGCAGCAGCGCCGTCCCCACGTTGCCGCTGGCCCCCACGATCACGATGCGCATACCGGTGCGGTACCCGCTGAAGCGGGCAGCAACCGCTCACGGACGGGGGTTCGTCCGCACCCAGCCCTTCTCCCCCTCGCGGCGGCCCTGGGTCGCGGCCAGGCAGCGCGGGCAGACGTAGCCCTCCGGGTCGGCCTCGGTGAGCAGGTCGGTGTCCGAGTAGTCGAAGGGCATGTGGGGGAAGCGGCGCAGCCGGGTGCGGCTCAACTGGAGCCCGCAGACGGTCTGGTTCTGGCCCGGCAGCCAGGCGTGCACCTCACCACCGGGGCGGCGCACGCCGTCGTCCCCGGCCACCTCGCTGGAGGCCGCCACCGCGGCCGTGGTGCTCGCCTTCATGCCTGTCCCGGTTCCCCAGGCAGGCGCTGTCATGCCCGCTGGGGAGTCTGAAGATCGACAGGTGGGGAAGGCGGAAGCCCGGCGCGGGCGGGTTCCGGTAGCCTGGTCGGACGGGCCGCTAGCTCAATGGCAGAGCTGTGGACTTTTAATCCATAGGTTCAGGGTTCGAGTCCCTGGCGGCCCACTCCTCCGCTGGTCAGCGGCCCTTTACGGGGCTGCTGTTGCCGTAATTCAGGCCGGTACAGCCGACGTGGCCGCCTTCGGGATCGGCGTGGTCGTCGATCGTGGCCGGGGTGAGCCGGCGAAAGAGTGGCCCGTGGCCTCGATGGCCTTGGTGGCGTACTTGGCGAGGTAGGCGGCCACCTTGCCGTCGGTCAGCTCACCGCCAGCGGTGTACCGTCGGCGGTCACCTCCACTGGCATCAATGTCCCGTCGACCGGTCCGCCCGGAAACCATGCCTCCACCACCGCCGCCGGCCCATCATGCCGCCGCCCGTCTCCCCGTGCAGCCCAGGTAGAGCCGGCTGTCCTGGGGGCCGGGCCGGGCCGGCGCGGCGAGCTGCAGCGCCAAGCGCCGAGGACCGGCCCTGCACGGGCCGGCCCTCGAACAGCCGAAGTCAGCGGATTCCGACGGCGAGCTGCGTGTTGACCTGACGTACCTGACTCGGCAGCGTGAACAGGTCAATCACCACTCCGACGAAAAGGAGACCGCCGGTGAACAGGTAGAGCAGGCCCCGACCCGTCTTGCCGAGGTAGAACTGGTGGCCGCCGAAGAAGCCCAACAGCAGCCAGAACAGGTAGGCCACCCCCACCGACTTCTGGCGAACCTGCACAAGTACCGGCTGGGGCGCGGCAGTTTCCTGAGACATATCAGCTCCTAGAGGATGCGGCGGTACATCGGGCGGAAGCGCCCAATGCCGCTCGACGTCGACTTGCACTACGGCCAGGTGTTCGGACAGTCATCCATGGGCTGCACGAACGCGCATGACGCTAATTGGGAAGATCAACGTCTCCATATCGACCGTCGGGGTCAGATGACCTCGGCAAACGGTTGAGAAACGCCCAGAACGCTGCCCCATTGAGCCCCGTCCGGCACCGGTCAGCTGCTTGTGTCCGAATCCTCCGACCCGCGGACCGCCCTGGGTCGCCAGCGGCATCGAGGAGTCGAGTCCCTTGGCGACGCCGCCGACGCCACTGGACCACACGGAGTCGCCAGCGAGGAGGTAGCTTCGGCCGCCAGTGACCCAAGCAGGTCAAGCAGACAGCCTGAAGGACCGCAGCCGTCTCATTTGTCGTCTCGTTCGGCTGCGTTCAAGGTCATACGGCCAAGTCTCATGCGGGCTCAGCCCCGCTGCTTCGTACGGCTACAGGTGCGGGTGAACGCTGGACGACAGACTTGGAAAGCGTGCCTTGAGCAGGAGCATGGCGGCGCGGATGACCGTGCCGCCCACGCCCAGGTGGCGACACCTCGGCGTGGGCGGCCGTGCGGATCCGGGCCTCAGGCCGCCTCTACCACGGTCACCGGGAAGGTGATGACGTTGTCCGTCGGGTTGGCGTCGGTCTGGTAGCGGGACAGGGCGCGGAACGCGACGCTTCCCTCGCCCAGGTCACCGGCCTCCAGCTCATTCTGCGTGCTGAAGATCAGCGTGAAGGTGCGCTCCTCGCCTTCCATGAAGGCGCCGCCTGGCACGCAGTTGAGGCCGCACTCCTCGGTCCAAGGCTCCCAGACGCCATCCGGCAGACTCACCGGCTCGAACCACACCTGGTCGTGTGGGGCGTCGCCGTTGTACCGGACGGTCACCGGCAGTCGACCCTCGAAGAATCCGTCCGACCGCCGGGCCAGGGTCAGACCGCCGGTGATGCTCACCGACACGTCAGGCTGCGTGTCCTGAACGTAGGGCCGGGCGTTGGCGAGCGTGCCGGTGGTGGACCGGAAGCGCGTCGAAAAAGCCTCGTCGGCGACGATCTCGCCGCCGACCTTGACCGCCAACTCGCCGTTACCGGTCTTCATGGCGTACGGCTGGACGCTGGTGAGCACCTGGAAGTCGACGGTGAAGGACCGCCGCTCGCCGGGGACGAGCTCGCCGCCCGGCACGTCGCACTCCACCCGGGTCCGGTAGTCGGGCAGCAGGTCACCACTGCTGTAGCAAGTGATGCCCCACTCGACGTTGTGGTACGAACCGGGGATCGGCTCCGTGATCACGTAGGTGGCGCGGCCCGGCTCTGCGCCCTGGTAGGTCAGGTCGACTTCGAGCGAGCCGCGGTAGCCGCGCTCGGTCGGCTCGAGGATGAGCCGGTCGGCGACCGTGGCGGTCGATCCGGTGGGCGCGGCCTGGGCAGGCCCCGCCACCACCGACAACGCGGCCGTCAGGCCGAGCACGCCGGCCAGCACAGTGGACAGTCTGGTGCGCAAAAGATATCCCCCGATTTCTTGTGCGTCCGCGACGGCGTTCCGTCGCGGCGCTCGCAGCCCGTGACGTGCCGGCCCCAACGAGCGGCATCAATGGTCTCAGTTCGGGCCGCGTGGCGCTGCCCCGCGAACAGGCGGAAGCCGCACACCCGGCCCTTGACCGGAAGGTCCGCCAACACGAGCAGGGCCATTGCTGCAACTTTGGCCGTCTTCTTCCGCGCCTACGGGTTGCCCGGCGAGGGGAAATCGACAGGTTCGCCAAACGGTTCGACGGTTCCATCCCAACCGTTCCAGCCCTGCTGGATGACCCGGCCGCCACCGTAGGTGTAGGACCAGCGGGCACCGTCCTCACCTTCGATCTGGACGGCTCCCGAGCGAACGAACGGCGCAATCGCGACGTAGAAGGCGGTGGCCTGATCCGACCACTTGGGGTCTCCCTCGTCGTCGTGACCGAACTCGATCCAGTCCCCGTCGCGGTTGATCGAAGCCGCGGCCCCCCACGCAATGTCGGCCAGTGTGTCGCTCGGCGGTAGCACCTCCGGGTCGAACCAGCCATCTCGTCCAGCCCAGGCGGCCCTGACCGCGGCGACGGCAGCGACGTCATCCGACTCCGGGAGGTTCAGCCGACCCGAAGGCTCCACGAGGTATCCCACGCCGCGCACCCTACGGTGCCCGGCACGAGTCGCGCCTGCCCGCTCGCACGAATCAGGGCGTGAGAGCGGCGGCCCCGGAAAACGGTTCGAAGGCTGTGCGGAGTCCTGACACAGTGCCCACCATGACGGACATCGAGCTGGTGACCGCCGCGGACGTACAGCTCATGCAGCGTATGGCGCAGCGCGTCACCGCCACCCGGCCGGAGCTGGTGAACAGCGACGCGTCCTTCGGGGAGCTGGCCTGGAACTGGGGCAAGGGGCACGCCAGCGACGGCGCGAGCTGGCGGCGCCGGCTGTGGTTCTCGGGCGGGGACCTGGTGGCGTGGGGCTGGGCCGTTCTTCCGCGCCAGGTACGGCGGAGCGACGGGTCGGTGAGGGACGTCAGCGGCGCCTATCTGGCGTATCAGGTCGATCCGGACCACGCCGCGCTGGTCGACGAGGTGATCGACTGGTACGACGGCACGGCGGCGGGCATCGAGCGCACGGTGCTGCCGAGCGCCGCCGACGAGTTCGCGCTGAAGCGCTGGGCGGCGCACGGCTATGAGACCGACCCGGCCTCGCTCGGCGACACCGGGTCCTGGACCCAGCTCAACGAGCGGGACCTCACCGACGTGGAACAGCCGGTGCTGCCGGACGGGTTCCGGTTCCGCACCGCCGACGAGGCCGGGCCGGAGGCCGCGGTCCAGGCCCATCTGGACGCCTGGGCTCCCTCGACGTACACGGCCGAGGGCTACGAGGGTGTCCGGCGGGCGGCGGGGTATCGCGGCGACCTGCACGTCCTGGTGGAGGCGCCGGACGGAACGATGGCGTCCTCGACGATCATGTGGCTCGACGAGGCGAACAGGACCGTTGAGTTCGAACCGGTAGGGACGCATCCGGACTACCGGCGCCTGGGGCTGGGGCGGGCGATGCTTCTGCACGGGATGCGTCTGGCGCGTGCGGCCGGGGCCACTCATGCGACGGTCGCCTGCCTGGGTGCGCCGGGGTATCCCGCGGCACGCGGGCTGTACTACAGCGCCGGGTTCCGGAAGTTCACGCGGGACGCGCCGCTCATCAAGACCACGACCGCCGGCTGAACTGGTCGCCGTTCGGGCCGCGTCGGCCGGTGCCTCCTGGCTGCTCCGTCGCCACGGCCCGGCGAGGGGAGCAAACCCTCCCCGCTTCGTCACCTGTCGGCGGCGTACCGACCCTGGTTGTCTCTCTGACGACGGGATCTTGAGAGAAAGCAGGGTTTCCATGTCGATGCTCCGCCGTACCCTCGCCACCGCGACCGTGGCCCTCGCCGCCGGCGCCGTGGCCGTGGTCGACGCGTCCCCGGCGCTGGCCAGCACCCCGGCCAGCTGCTCCAGCGTCCGCCAGATCGGCACGACCCGGGTGCTGACGGTCGGCGGCATGCAGGCCGCGTCGGTGAAGCAGTACTACGGCTGCGGCTACAACTACGCCTACATCTACGTCTGGGAGCAGTACCGGGCCACCCATTCGAACTGGGACCTGTACGTGCACGTCATCGACGAGTCGGACAGCGGCACCGACTACGGCGTGGGCGAGCTGAGCAACACCACCCGCGCCGAGCTGTGGGGCCGGCCGGCCAACACCGCCGCGCACTGCACCCACGTCACCGGCTACCTGAACTCGACGGGCGGGTCGACCAGCACGGTCTGCTGACCCTCGCCCGCCCGGCGTCCCGGGCCGTTCCTGGGGGCGGCCCGGGACACCCCCACCCGGCGATGCCACGACCACTGATCCGCACAAGGGGGGCGGGGCCGGCCGGTTGTCCGGCCGGCCCCGGTGGCGACACTCGACGGTCCGTGCCCTGCTCGGGGCACGGACCGTCGGCGTCGGCGCCGGAGGGTGGACCCGAGCGTCCGGTGCCGTCGCGACCCGTCGGTAGCATTCAGCGGCGATGGTCCACAGCGAACAGCCGGTGACGCACCGCCCCGGCGCCGGCCCCGGCGTCGACCTGGGGATCGCCGGGTGCACCGACGCCGTCGAGGTCGGGCGGGGCGGGTTCGGCGTCGTCTACCGGGCCTGGCAGGCCGACTACTCGCGCTGGGTGGCGGTGAAGGTGCTCGCCGCCGACTGGGCCGGGCCGTCGCGGGCCCGCTTCGAACGGGAACTCCGCGCCCTGGGCCGCCTCTCCGACCATCCGCACATCGTCACCCTGCACCAGGCCGGCCGGACCGCCGCCGGCAATCCGTACCTGCTCATGGCGTACGAGGAGGGCGGCTCGCTGGGCGACCGGCTGCGCCGCGGCACGGCGGGTGACTGGCGGGCGGCCGTCGCCGGCGGGATCGCGGTGGCCGGCGCGTTGGAGACCGCGCACCGGGCCGGCGTCCTGCACCGCGACGTGAAGCCGGAGAACATCCTGGTCTCCGGGTACGGGGAGCCGAAGCTGGCCGACTTCGGCCAGGCCCGTCCGGGCACGGAGCGTCCCGGTCCGCGCGGGACGGTCACCGCGAGCGTGCTGCACGCCGCTCCGGAGGTGCTGCGCGGCGAGCCGGCCTCGGTGGCCGCCGACGTCTACGCGCTGGCCTCGACCGTGCTGCACTGGATCCGCGGGGCACCGCCCTTCGCGCCGGCCGACGGGGAGTCCACCGACGCCCTGCTGCGCCGGATCGCCACCGGGCCGGTGCCGGACCTGCGCCCGCTCGGCGTACCCGAAGGGGTGTGTGTGGCGCTGGAGCGCGCGCTGGCCAAGGATCCGGCGCGGCGGCCGGGGTCGGTCGCGGAGTTCGCCGGTGAGTTGCGGGCGGCGCAGGCGGCTGCCGGGGTGCCGGTGACCCCGTTCGTCCCGGGCGACGTGGCGGCCGACGCCGGGGCACGGCCGGCCCGGCCGGCCGGCCCGGCGCCGTCGCTCTCCGCCCGCCGCCGCGCGGCCCTCGCCCTCTCCGCCACGGTGGCGCGACCCTCCCGGGTACGCCGGCACGCGCTGCGCCGGTCGGTCGGGGTCTTCGGCGCGGTGGTGGCGGTGCTCGCCACCGGGTACGCGCAGGCCCCCGCCGCCCACTACC
>NZ_JBSSLX010000255.1:0-7352 GCF_053890995.1 Micromonospora sp. I033
CCGTCGGTCCTCAACCTAACGCCACGGTGGTGCCGCTCCGACGAGCGCCCGACCCCGCCGACCGTTAAGTTGTCCGGGTGCGCGAGACGGCGAGGGGTTGGACGGCGGTCTGGTTGGTCGTACTGGCCCTGGCCCAGACGGCCGCGTTCCTGGTGGTGTGGCGGTTCGCCGTGCACACCCAGCTCGGCCAGTGGCTGGACACCGTCGCGCTGACCGGCAACCGGATCGGTCAGGACCGCATCGACGGCCCGGTGGACCGCATCCTCAACGCCATGTCGGTGGTGTCGCTGCTGGCCGTCACCGCCATGATCGGCTTCATCGCCCTGATCCGCGGCCGCAAGGCGCTCGCCGTCACCGCCACCCTGCTCATCGCCGGCGCCAACGTCAGCACCCAACTGCTCAAGCGCTACCTGGACCGCCCCGACTTCGGCATCGACCCGGAACGGGCCGCGGCCGGCAACAGCCTGCCCAGCGGACACACCGCCGTGGCCGCGTCGGTGGCGATCGCGCTGATCCTGGTGCTGCCCCCGAAGCTGCGGGTGGCCGGCGCCTTCCTCGGCGCCGGCTACGCGGCCGCCGCCGGCGTGGCCACCCTCTCCGCCGGCTGGCACCGGCCCAGCGACGCCGTCGCCGCCTTCCTCCTGGTCGGCGCCTGGGCCGCGGTCGCCGGCCTGGTGCTCCTGTTCTTCCAGCGGGACGAGGCCGTGGTCTCCCCGGCCGACGCGCACCGGGTCGCCGCCGTCGTGCTCGGCCTCGCCGGCGCCCTCGCGCTGGTCGTCTCCGCCTTCGCCCTGTCCTGGCTGGTCGACCGTTCCACGATCCCCGTGGAGGAACTCACCCGCCGTCCCCTCTTCATCGGGTACGCGGGCAGCGCGGCCGGCATCGTCGGCACGATCGCCGTGGTGGCCGCGGCGGTCCTCGCGCTGGTGCACCGCCTGGTGCCCCGCTGGAAGGGCTGACCGGCCGGGATCCCCGGCCGGTCCCCGGAGCGGGTCAGCGGTAGTAGGTGCCGACGGTGGTGCCGCTGGCGATCTCCCGGCCCTTGAGCGCGCGGTGCACGTCGGCGGCCTGCGGCGCGCCGGACAGGTCCAGCGGACGGTTCAGCGCGTAGAGGCGGAAGAAGTAGCGGTGCGCCTCGTCGCCCCGCGGTGGCAGCGGCCCGCTCCAGCCGGTCTCGCCGAAGCTGTTCGGCCACTCCCGGCCACCCGGCGGCACCCCGCCCTCGGGCACCTCACCGGGCTCCGGCGAGATCCCGGTGACCAGCCAGTGCAGGAACGGTTCCTTGCCCGCGTCCGGGTCCTCGACGAGCAGGACCAACTCCTCGGTGGAGTCCGGCACGTCCGACCACTGCAACGGCGGTGACAGGTTGTCGCCGTCCTTGGCGAACCGCCCGGGCAGCAGGTCGTGGTCGGTGAACGCGGTGCTGCGCAGCATGATGCCGGCCATTCGGCGCCCCCTCTCCTCGTCGACCGGCGCGTACCCGGCCGGTGGGCGCCGAAACGGCGGTGGCAGGCTGGCCGGACGGGACGGACCGGACGGCGGAGGACGGATGGCGACGGTACGCGCGGCGTTCCGCGACGAGTGCGCCCAGCTGGAAGGGGTCCTGCGCGACCTGAACGAGGCGGACCTGGACCGGCCCACGCCCTGCCCGCCCTGGACGGTGCGGGACCTGCTGGCGCACGTACGCACCGGCGCCGGGCGGCTGGTCGGCATGCTCGCCGCGCCGGCCCCCGAGCGCGCCGAGGTCGACGCGGCCGGCTACTTCGGGGCGGCCAAGTTCGCGCCCGAGGTCGACCGGGACCGGATCGACGGCGCCCGGCGGGAGGCGCGGGCGCTGCCCGGCGTACCCGAGGTGGCGGAGGGCTTCGCACGGGCCTGGCGGGCCGCCGACGCGGCGGTGGCCGCCGAGCCGCCGGGGCGGCTGGTCCGCACCCGGCACGGCGACGCGATGACGCTGACCGAGTTCCTGCGTACCCGGGTGGTGGAGGTCGCGGTGCACGGCCTGGACCTGGCCGACGCGCTCGGCCGGCGGCCCTGGCTGACCCCGACCGCGGCCGCGGTGGTCGCCGACCTGCTGTCGGCTGGCCGGCCGGTGCCCGACGGGCTCGCCTGGGACGCGCTGACCCTGGTGCGGAAGGCCACCGGCCGGGTGCCGGTCACCGACGCGGAGCGGACGGTGCTGGAGCGGACCGGCTTCCGCTGGCTCTCCTTCGGCGGCTGACCGGAGACCGTCAGGCGTCGAGGGCCGGCGCGGTGGTGCGGCGCAGGTGGTCCAGCACGATCGGGTCGATCCGGCCGGGAACGATGCGCTCCTCGAGGTTCTCGACGCCGGCCCAGGCGTCGAGCGCCTCCTCCAGCCCGGCGGCGCCGACCGGGTGGCCGGCGGCGGCCAGCAGCGCGGCCACCTCGTCGGCGACCGGGCCGGTGAGGTCGAGCAGGGTCGCCGGGTCGGGCTTGCCGAAGAGCAGGGTGTGGATGTCGAGCAGGCGGCCCAGCTCGGCGACCGGGTCGCGGTGGTCGTCGACCCGCAGGTCGACCAGCTCGTCGCCGGTGCCGGCGTAGCCGCCGTGGCGCCGCACGACGAACAGGGCGGCGCTCTGCCGGCCCCGCCGGTCGCCGCCGGCCCGGTCGCCGGCGGCCAGTGCGGCCAGCAGCCGCTGCGGGAAGGGCAGGGCGGCCCCGCCGAGCCAGGCGTCCCGGACCGCGTCGATGACCTCCGGGCCGGCCAGGATGTTGCCCTGCGCGGCCCAGCCGTCGCCGGCCTGGCCGCCCGCCCAGGGGTGGCAGCGGGGCCCGGTCCAGGTGGCGCCGTCACCGGTCCGTCCGACCACGCCGAGCTGTCGGTCGTCGCAGCCCGGGTCGGCGGCGATCAGGCCGGCCACCACGCCCGCCGCGGGGACGCCGGTGCGCAGCATGGCGAGCCCCTGCGACCGGTACGCCAGGTTCGCGTGCGCCTGGCTGGCGAGCGCGCCGACCTCCGCCTCGGCGGCCGGGACCAGCGCCCCGGCGGCGAGGAACTTGCTGGCGACGGCGACGCCGTGCACGAGGCCGTCGGCGGAGCGGGCGACGATCGAGAAGGTCACCGACGGATGGTAGCGCCGGGGCGGGCACGTCGGGCGCCCGCGACCGGTCGCGGTCAGAACGGCGGGGCGGCCGCCTCCGGTGGGCGGCCCCAGGCGCGGCGGGCGTCGGCCACCGCCACGCCGAGCAGCACCAGCGGGGCGGCGAACGCCGCGGCCAGCGGGGTGGCGACCGCCGCGGGCAGCGGGACCACGGGCTTGAGCAGCGGCATGAGCACCACCAGGACGGCGATGGCCACCCAGCGCGACGGGGACACCCGGCCGAACACCTCGTACTCGAAGCGCGCGCGACCGACCAGGAACAGCGCCGGACCGCCGAGGATCATGGCGAGCCAGCCGACCTCGTTGTGCCCGGTCGGGTGCTCGTTGACCAGCTCGTAGCCGATCGCGGCGGCCACCACGCCGACCACCATGACGAGGTGGGTGTCGGCGGCGGAGCGGCCGATGGTGGCGGGGTGCGCGGCCCGGGTCACCGCCTCGCCGAGGATCCGCCCGGCCCGCTGCACGTAGATCCGCCAGAGCAGCACCGAGGTGAGCAGCGCGGCGGCGAAGGCCGCGGTGCGGGTGGCGCTGTCCGGCGCCCGGCTGTACGCCAGCCCGGCGATCAGGATCGTCTCGCCGATCGCGACCAGGAAGAACTGCTGGTAGCGCTCGGCCAGGTGCTCGCCGTGGATGTCCCAGCGGGAGACGGTCGACCGGCCGAGGCCGGGCACCGGCCAGCCGAACCGGGACGCCAGGTATTCCAACAGGAGCGCGAGCGTCCACAGCGTCACCCGCGGGTCGGTGGGCAGCAGCGCGCCGGTCAGCCAGAGCACCCCGGTCACGCTGAAGGTGATCAGCATGCGCAGTTTCAGCCGGCGGTGCTGGAGCCGACGCAGCATCAGCAGCAGGATCGCCGGCCGGCTCACCTGCGCCACCACGTACGCGACGGCGAACGCCAGGCCGGTGGAGCTGAACGCGCGGGGGATGGCCACCCCCATCACCATGCTGCCCACCAGCGCGATGATCACGATCGTCTGGAGCCAGATGTGGTACGGGTCGTACCGGCTGGTGGTCCAGGCCGTGCCCTGCCAGACCGCCCAGAGCGCGAGGAGCAGCAGCAGCGTCTTGCCGCCCCCGGTCAGCGCCGTCCAGCCGGTCTTCCCCCCTTCCACGGCCAGGTCCTCGAACGCGCGGGCGGAGATCCGGGTCAGCGCGAAGACGAACACCAGGTCGAAGAAGAGCTCCACGAACGTGGCCCGGTTCGGGCCGCCGTCCGGCCCGGCCAGGGCGGCCGGCTCCGGGGTGCTCGACGAGATCCGGGCCCTGCGGGCGGGCGATCGGCCGACGCACGGCGGGCGGCTGTTCGCCTACGTCTACGACCCCGGCGTGGCCGGCCTGGACGAGCTGGCGCAGGCCGCCCACGCGGAGAGCGCGCACGTCAACGGGCTCGACCCGACCGCCTTCCCGTCCCTGCTGGCCATGGAGAACGCGCTGGTCGGCGCCGCCGCCCGGCTGCTCGGCGGCGGCCCCGGCACGGCCGCGCCGGACGTGGTCGGCAGCGTCACCAGCGGTGGCACCGAGTCGCTGATCCTGGCCGTCAAGGCCGCCCGGGACGCCCGGCCCGACCTCACCGAGCCGCGCATCGTGGTGCCGGTCAGCGGGCACGCCGCCTTCGCCAAGGCGGCCCACTACCTGCGGGTGGCCCTCGACCCGGTGCCCGTGGACCCGGTCACCCTGCGCCCGGCCGTCGCCGACGTGGCCGCCGCGATCCGGCCGGAGACCGTGCTGGTCGTCGCCTCCGCCCCGTCGTACGCGCACGGCGTGGTGGACCCGGTGGCGGAGATCGCGGCCGTGGCGGCGGCGGCCGGGGTGCGCTGCCACGTGGACGCCTGCTTCGGCGGCTGGACGCTGCCGTGGCTGCGCCGGCTCGGCGCGCCGGTGCCCCCGTTCGACTTCGCCGTGCCCGGGGTCACTTCGATCTCGGTCGACCTGCACAAGTACGCGTACGCCCCGAAGGGGGTGTCGGTGCTGCTGCACCGGGATCCGGGGCTGCGGTCGCCGCAGTTCTTCGCCTACGCGGACTGGCCCGGCTACACGATGGTCAACCCGGTGATCGCCTCGACCCGGTCCGGCGGGCCGATCGCCGCCGCGTACGCGACCCTGCGGCACCTCGGCGAGGACGGCTACCTGCGGCTGGCCGCGCTGACCCGGGACGCGGTCGCCGGGCTGGCCGACGCGGTCCGCGCGGTCGACGGGCTGCGGCTGCTGGCCGAGCCGGAGTCGACAGTGGTCTGCTTCACCGCCGACGACCCGGGGCTGGACCTGTTCGTGCTGGTGGACGAGCTGACCGCCCGGGGCTGGCACACCCAGCCGCAGCTCGCGTACGCCGGCCTGCCGGCCAGCGTGCACCTCACGGTGACCGCGGCGGTGGCCCCGCGGGTGCCCGAGTTCGGCCCGGCGCTGGCCGAGGCGGCGGCGGCCGCCCGGGCGGCCGGGCCGGTCGTGCTCCCGCCGGAACTGCTGGCGCTCGCCGGCAGCCTCACCCCGGAGGCGCTCACCCCCGACCTGATCGCCGGGCTCGCCGCCGGCCTGGGGCTCGGCGCCGGGCCGGCCCCGGACCGGATGGCGGCGGTGAACACCCTGCTCCAGGCGGCCCCGGTGCGGCTGCGGGAGCGGCTGCTCGTGGAGTTCGTCGGGCTGCTCCAGCACCCGACCTTCTGAGCCCCTCGCCCCGGAGGCCCGGAACCGCACGGTTCCGGGCCTCCGCCGCTGCGCGGTGACCGGCGCGGGCCGCCGGGCCGCGGCGCTCGGTCAGCTGGCGTCGACCGCCGTCACCGAGAACGAGGTGGTGTTGTCGGTCGGGTCGACGTCCTGCGGGTCGGCCCCCGAGAGGTAGCTTCCGGTGACCGTGAAGCTGCCGGTCCCGAGGTCACCCGCCGGCGTCCCGGCGGGCGCACGGAGGATGACGTCGAAGGTCCGCTCCGTGCCGGGCATGAACCGGCCGCCCGGCACGGTGAACCAGTCGGGGAAGCTCGGCATGTCCTGCGGCTCGATGTGATGCACCGACACCCCTGCCGGGAGGGCGGCGGTCACGTCGAGCGCGAAGGTCGGAGCGTCGTTGCCGTACCGCACGGTGACCGGCAACCGTCCGAGCAGGCTGCCGTCGGGTTGCCGGCTCAGCACGGCGGCGCCGCCACGGATGCCCAGGTCGGTCCTGGTGGCCTGCACGTACGGCCGGGGCTTGCGGAGGCTGCCGGTGGTGGAGCGGAACAGGGTGGTGAATCCGGTCGTGTCGGCGGCCCTGGTGGCGCCCTCGGGGAGGACCTCGATCCGCCCGCCGTCGGCGACCATGGGGTGGTCGCGGGTGCTGGTCCAGACGTGGAAGCCGAGCCGGAAGGCGACGGTCTCCCCGGCCTCGACGCGGTCGCCCAGGCAGCTGATGACCAGGCGGTTCTCCACCAGCCGGTCGTAGAGGCAGGCGCCGCCGGGCTCGATCGTGGTGAACGAGGCGCCGGCCGGCTCGGTGATGACCAGGTTCACCGAGGTCGCGGTCGGCTTCCGGTTGGTGACGGTGGCGGTGAGGGTCCCCACGTACCCCCGGTCGGTCGGCTCCAGGACGAGCCGCTGGGTCGTGAGGTCGATGCCGCCGGTGACGCCGCTCGGCGCGGCCCCGGCCGGTGCGGCCAGAGCGAGCAGGGCGGCGGCCCCACCGAGCAGCGCGGTGGTGATCCGTGCCGTACGTGTGGTCATGCGTGGTCCTCCCGTGAAGTCCCCGTTGCCGGGCGGCGGCCTCTCCGTCCGCCCGCTGATGGGGAGACGGCCAGCGCAGGAGTTCCAGTTGCCGCCCGGACCGTCGGGAAGCCGACCCGGCCCCGGTGGGGCCGCCGGTGGAGCCGTCGAGCTGCTGCGGCGTCCGACCCGGTGAGGCCGGCTGGTCCGATCATCCGGCCAGGTCAGGCGTTTCGGGGCGACGGCGACACGTCGCCCGCTGGTTACCATCCGGACACATCGATTCACGGGGAGAAACTGGATGACAACCACCGCATTACCACGGGCCCGTAGGGCCGTCGCCGTCGTCACTGCGGGCGCGTTGCTCGGCCTCGCGCCCGGCGCACCCGCTCCCGCCGAACCGTCCGGACCGGACCGGTCCGCCGACGTCACCGTTTCCGACCCGGCGTGGACGCCGGACCCGGTCGCCGAGGGCGTACCGCTCCCGCCGTCCCGCGACGTCAAGAAGGTCAAGGAGCAGCAGCGGCAGGAGCGGTCGGCCGGCACCACCGCCGCCGACGT